>CALZAF010000178.1 GCA_945612775.1 uncultured bacterium
AGTGGCTATCTACCAACCGCATACAGCTCGAAAAGCTCAAGAGCGGCCGCAAGGTTGACAACTCGGTAGAGGACTATGAGATGCGTCTGCGCGTGTTCGGGTTCGGACAAGAGGACATCGACAAGACCATCATTCCTATGTGCACCCAGGCACAAGAGCCGGTGGCTGCCATGGGCAACGACACTCCACTTGCCGTGATTTCCGACCGTCCGCAGATATTTTTCAACTACTTCCGCCAGCAGTTTGCGCAAGTCACCAATCCCGCCATCGACCCTATCCGCGAGGACCTCGTGATGTCGCTTACCGAATATATAGGCGCTGTGGGAACCAATATCCTCACCCCCGACGAGAGCAACTGCAAGATGGTGCGCCTGCCTCAACCTGTGCTCACCAATGCCCAACTCGACATACTCTGCAATATCCGCTACAAGGGCTTCAACACCCAAAAGCTGCCTATGGTGTTCGACATCAAGAAGGGCGAAAGCGGACTTCGCAGCGCCATCGACGAGCTATGCCGCCGCGCCGAGGAGAGCGTAGATAGCGGCGTGAACTACATCATCCTTAGCGACCGCGACATCGACGAAAACCACGCAGCCATACCATCGCTGCTTGCAGTTAGTTCGGTGCACCACTATCTGATTTCGGTGCAGAAGCGCGTTCAGACTGCGCTTATCGTAGAATCGGGCGAGATTCGCGAGGTGATGCATGCAGCATTGCTATTGGGCTATGGAGCTTCGGCTATCTGCCCATACATGACCTTTGCCGTGCTCGACCGCTTGGTGAAGGAGCACAAGATACAAGAAGAATATGCCACTGCCGAAGCCAACTATATCAAGGCTGTAGATAAGGGTTTGAAGAAAATCATGTCGAAAATGGGTATATCTACCATCCGCTCTTATCGCGGAGCGAAGATTTTCGAAGCCATAGGCGTGAGCGAGGAATTGCTACGCAAATATTTCGGCACTGAGATATCTACCATAGGCGGTATCGGACTGCGCGACATCGCCAAGGACGCTATTCGCCTCCACGACGAGGGTTTCAACTACAAGAAGGGCGATTTCTTGCAAAATACCGGACTTTTCAACTATCGCAAGGACGGCATCGACCACGCTTGGACTCCCGAGACGATAGCCAACTTGCAGATAGCCACCCGACTGGGTTCTTACAAGAAATTTAAGGAATGGTCGGCAAGCGTCGATAACAAGGAGCACCCGATTTTCTTGCGCGACTTCTTGGGCTTTGCCAAAGCTGCCACACCCACCCCACTCGATGAGGTTGAACCAGTGGAAAGCATCGTGAAGCACTTTGTGACCGGCGCCATGTCGTTTGGCGCTCTCTCTATCGAAGCTCATGAGGCTCTTGCCTTGGCGATGAACAAGCTCGGGGCTCGCAGCAACACCGGCGAGGGCGGCGAAGACAATGCACGCTACTCGCAGACCGTGGACGGCATCAGCCTATCGTCGAAGACCAAGCAGATAGCTTCAGGCCGCTTCGGCGTCACCACCGAATACCTCGTCAATGCCGAAGAAATACAGATTAAGGTGGCACAAGGCGCTAAGCCAGGCGAAGGCGGTCAGCTGCCGGGATTTAAGGTAAATAAGATTATCGCCAAGACGCGCAACGCCATTCCTGGCATCACCCTTATCTCGCCACCACCTCACCACGACATATATTCAATCGAAGACCTTGCCCAACTCATCTTCGACCTCAAGAACGTGAATCCAACCGCCGCCGTGAGCGTGAAACTCGTGGCAGAAAGCGGCGTGGGCACTATAGCTGCCGGTGTGGCTAAAGCCAAAGCCGACTTGATAGTGATTTCGGGCGCCGAGGGCGGTACGGGTGCTTCGCCGGCAAGTTCGATGCGTTTTGCCGGCATTTCTCCGGAAATAGGGCTTGCCGAGGCCCAGCAGACACTGGTAATCAACGGCCTGCGCAACCAAGTGCGCCTGCAGACCGACGGACAACTCAAGACAGCCCGCGATGTGGTGATTATGGCGATGCTCGGTGCCGACGAATTTGCATTCGGCACATTGCCGCTGATAGTGCTCGGATGCCTTATGATGCGCAAGTGCAACACCAACACCTGCCCTGTGGGCGTGGCTACGCAAGACGAGAAACTCCGTGCCAAATTCCGCGGTCACTACGAATATGTGGTGAATTTCTTCACATTCCTCGCCCAAGAGGTGCGCGAACACCTGTCGGCAATGGGCGTGAAGAAGCTCAAGGACATCATAGGCCGCACCGACCTGCTGCAAGTGCATAGCGCCGACCCATCGACCAAGCAAGGCACTATCGACTTCTCGCGACTGCTGCACATGGAGAGCACCGACAAGGCCCGCTACTGGGACCGCGGCGCCTTCACCACCATCGACAGCGTGAAGGATCTCGACATAATCAAGGCTTGCCAAAAGGCTATCGACGAAAAGGAGGAAATCAACCTCGATTACGCCATCAAAAATACCGACCGCGCCGTGGGAACTATGCTTTCGGGCGTGATAGCACGAAAATATGGCGACGAGGGTCTGCCCGACTCTACCATCAACATCAAGTTTAAGGGCTCGGCAGGTCAGTCGTTCGGAGCATTTGCCGTTCGCGGCGTGAACTTGCGCCTCGAGGGCGAGACCAACGACTACTTTGGCAAAGGACTTTCGGGCGGTCGCATAGCCATACTTCCGCCATCGCGCACCAGCCAAGACTTTGTGGCTGAAGATAACACCATAGCCGGCAACACAGGCCTATATGGAGCCACAGCAGGCGAACTCTATGTGAACGGGCGCGTGGGTGAACGCTTCGGCGTGCGCAATTCGGGCGCCACAGCCGTAATCGAAGGCGCAGGCGACCACTGCTGCGAATATATGACCGGCGGACGCGTGGTGGTGCTTGGCACCACAGGCCGCAACTTCGCCGCTGGTATGTCGGGCGGCGTGGCTTACGTTTGGGACAAGAACCACGATTTCGACTACTATTGCAATATGGACCAAGTGGAAATCAACCTTGTAGAAGAGGCATCGAGCCGCAAAGAGCTGCACGAACTCATTCGTCAGCACTACCTCTACACAGGATCGTCGCTTGCTCGAAAGATGCTCGACGACTGGTCGCGCTACATCGACGACTTCATCCAGATAGTGCCTATCGAATATAAGCGCGTTCTCGAAGAAGAAAAGATGCGTCGCCTGCAAGAGAAGATTGCCAACATGCAGCTCATCAGCAATTAAATAGAACAGTAAACCATATAACAATTACATATCTATGGGAAATCCTAAAGCATTTCTTACTGTGCCACGCGTAGAGGCTGGATACCGTCCTCTTCACGACCGCGTGAAAGACTTCAGCGAAGTGGAACAGACCCTAAATATTCACGACCGCTGCGAACAGGCTTCGCGATGCATGGACTGCGGCGTGCCTTTCTGCCACTGGGCTTGCCCGCTGGGCAATAAAGCCCCCGAGTGGAACGATGCCCTATATAAGGGCGACTGGAGCGAAGCCTATAAGCGACTCAACTACACCAACGACTTCCCAGAGTTCACCGGGCGCGTTTGCCCTGCCCTCTGCGAGAAGGCTTGCGTGCTCAACCTTACCGACCACGCCGCTGTGACCAATCGCGAAAATGAATGTGCCATCACCGAAGCCGCTTGGCGCGAAAATCTCATCACGCCTCAGCAATATGAACGCAATGGCAAAAAAGTGGCCGTAATCGGCTCTGGTCCTGCCGGACTCGTTGCCGCCAACCGTCTTAACAAGATGGGCTACCTGGTGACCGTGTTCGAGCAGAACGAGGCTGCCGGCGGACTCTTGCGCTACGGCATTCCTAACTTCAAACTCAATAAACTTATCATCGACCGCCGCCTGCGTCTGATGGCCGACGAGGGCATCGAATTTAAGTTCGGCGAGAAAATCGATGTTGAGAAGTTGCCAAGCGGATTCGACGCCTATGTGGTGGCTACCGGTACGCCCACAGCCCGCGACCTAAACATCCCGGGTCGCGACCTCAAAGGCGTGCACCTTGCCCTCGAGCTCCTATCGCAGCAGAACCGCGTGCTTGCCGGCGCTGAGTATAGCAAAGCCGACCGCGTGACCGCCAAGGATAAGAACGTGCTTGTGATAGGCGGAGGCGACACTGGGTCGGACTGCATAGGCACCTCACATCGCCAAGGTTGCAAATCGGTGACTCAAATCGAGATTATGCCAAAACCTGTAGAAGGTCCCGACGACCCTCAAAATCCGTGGCCTAACTGGCCAAGAACGCTCAAGACCACATCGTCGCACGAGGAAGGGTGCATTCGCCGCTGGAACATCAATTCGCTCGAGTTTCTCGGCAGCAACGGTCGCCTAACCGGCGTGAAGGTGCAGCCCATCGACTGGAAGCCAAATCCCGACGGCGGACGACCAATAATGGTTGAAGCAGGCGAACCAGAAGTGATAAAATGCGAAATCTGCTTCCTCGCAATGGGTTTCTTGAAGCCACAGCAGCCACAATTTGCCGACAACGTGTTTGTTTGCGGCGACGCAGCAAGCGGAGCATCGCTTGTGGTTAGAGCTATGGCAAGCGGCCGCGACACAGCCCAGCGCGTGGATCGTTTCCTCGCCGGCAAATAAAGCCCCCAACGAGAGAAACAACCCGGATCGAATCC
Organism: uncultured bacterium; assembly: GCA_945612775.1. Classification (GTDB taxonomy): domain Bacteria; phylum Bacteroidota; class Bacteroidia; order Bacteroidales; family Muribaculaceae; genus SFTJ01. The sequence continues at coordinate 4,632 of CALZAF010000178.1, forward strand.
CGATAAATACAATATCCCTTTACCCGCACCCCGATAGTGGCACAAAACCCACCCATCGGGGTGAATTTTTTGTAGAAAGAAGCTTCATATATAACCACATCATCTTCTTAACACTAATCTCCACGAATTCTGAAACACATATCTCCACAATTTGTCATTATGACTTCTAAGGATAAACAAAGAGCAACCGTGAAAATCTGTGGAAAGCATGTGTTATCTGTGTTGAAATCGCAAAAGCATATATCACATTACCCATTCCCTCCGAAACAAATTATTATGCTCAGCGTGAAGCGGGATTAGGCGTGAGGCGCGGCGCATAGGAGAGGATTGTGAAAAATTATGCGCCAAATGGCGATGTGATATGAT
>CALZAF010000179.1 GCA_945612775.1 uncultured bacterium
TCGATGCGGTCGAGCAATGGGCCGCTTACGCGACTCATATAGCGCTGCACTTGTCCCGGTGTGCAGGTGCATCGCTTGGTGGGATGACCGTAGTAGCCGCAAGGGCATGGGTTCATGCTCGCCACCATCATAAACGATGCGGGATATTCTACGCTATATTTTGCTCTGGATATGCTTATAATACGGTCCTCGAGCGGCTGACGCATCACTTCGAGCACCGATCGATTAAATTCGGGTAGTTCGTCGAGGAAAAGCACGCCATTGTGGGCAAGACTAATCTCACCGGGGGTGGGAAAAGTGCCGCCACCCACCAGAGCCACAGGCGAAATGGTGTGGTGAGGCGAGCGGAATGGGCGCACCGATAGCAGCGTGGATCCGCGCTTGAGTTTTCCTGCCACGGAGTGAATTTTGGTGGTTTCGAGAGCTTCCTGGAGCGAAAGCGGGGGCAAAATTGACGGTATTCGCTTAGCCATCATCGATTTTCCCGAGCCGGGGCTGCCTATGAGCAGAATATTGTGACCGCCGGCGCATGCCACCTCGAAAGCGCGCTTCACCATCTCTTGACCGCGAACTTCGGCAAAGTCGAAAGGATATTGGCACGAAGCGCGGGCAAACTCCTCGCGAGTGTTTACCACCGTAGGCTGCAATGTAATGCGGTCGTCGAAGAATGCTGTTACTTCCTCCAAGTTATCCACGCCATAAACGTCGAGATTATTCACCACAGCCGCTTCAGTGGCATTGGCGCGAGGCACAATAAAGCCCTTAAAACCGAGTTTTCGCGCCAAAATAGCCATCGGCAGCACACCTTTCACGGGTTGCACGGTGCCGTCGAGCGAAAGTTCGCCCATAAGCATATAATCGCCCAATTTGGTGACAGGGATTTTCTCGTAGGAAGCCAAGATGCCAATGGCAATGGGCAAGTCGTAGGCAGAACCCTCTTTCTTGACATCGGCAGGCGACATATTGATAATAATCTCGGTGTTAGGGAATTTATATCCACTCTCGTTGATAGCCGATTTCACGCGCTCGGTGCTCTCCTTAACGGCAGCATCGGGCAATCCCACTATGCACATGCCTATGCCTTGCGCCAATGTGGTCTCTACGGTGACAAGAATAGCATCAACGCCCGACAGGGCAGCGCAATAGGTCTTCGACAGGGTTTTATGAGTTATGATTTCCATATTTGCTTACACAACAGAGTGGTTATAAACATTCATTAATCAGCGCACCGAGGCACGACTTGGATTAGGATTCTGATCGCTAATGATGATGTAATTGCCCACAGGCAACTCTATAAACTGACCATTCACCACTTCATTCAGGCTACGGATGAGCATGCCTTGCATATTGTAGATGCAGAGTCCGGTGTGCACCTCGCTGCAGCGAACTATCACACCACCCACATAACTTTCTACGGTAAGCGGTGCACAAACCTCCACTTGCTCGATACCCGAAGTGGTGAAAGTGATGGTATTCGACCACTCAGAGAAGCAACCCAATCGGCACGACTGCACACGATAGGTGTGAGTGCGGCCGGGAGTGAGATTTTCGAAGTCGAGCACACCTATGGTAGATTCGCCAAGGTCGTCGATAGGCACAGCCACCGTCTCTTCGCTCACAAGATTAGAACCGCTGTAAACGCAGTGATTAACGTTGTAAGAATCTACAGTCTCATCGGCAAGACACCAAGTGGCAGTAAAGCTGTTTTCAGTCACATTGATAGGATCGGTAGCCACCACAGCCGACAGAGTAGGCTCAGGAAGGCATTTTCCCACGAGCGTAACCCCCACGCCGGTATCGGGCAGACCACCGTCGTAGAATAGCAATCGAGCAGTGTGGTCGCCCAGCGCGTTAGGACTATAAGTAACCTTTAGCGTATAACCAAGCTTTGCAGCATTGCGAGTGATTTCCTTTACAGGAAGGTCGGCAAACTGGTCGCTATTGGTGCTATAAATCTTAATTTTCAAGCTATTGGTGAGATTTACAGCCTTGATAACCACATCTAAAGTCACATTTTTGCCCAAAGCCACTTCACCAAAGTCGATGGTGCTGCCCACCACAGGATATATCAGTTCGGGGTCGCCCGACACTTCGCCGCCGCCCTCTTCGAGCACTTCGCCCTGCTTATTGCCCCAAATATACTCTTCGAGGCCAGGAATATCGATAAACGGGTTACGATTGTTCTGCACCAAGAATACAGCCTCGTTGCGGTCGATTTCCTTTTGGCTCACAGGGTCCTTTCGAGCCCAGTCGAGAAGCATAGTATAAGCCCACTGCGACATGGTGAGGTCGCTGCTGTTGGAGAACATATAGGTGTATTTCCAAGTATAATCCTGATACATGGTGGCCATATAGAAATATGTTCGGGCAAAGTCGCCTTTATATTCATCAGCCGGTTCGAACACTGATTGGCAACCGCCTCCCATACCGCTTTGAGGAGTACCCACCTTGCAAGTACCGTTGTTGAACGAAGCCACCTGCACCACACCAAGTGGATAGTTGCTTTTAGCCATATTGGCTTCGCCATCAGAAGGGTAAAGATGGTTGATGTCGGTGTAAGCCTCATTTTGCGATCCACCCCACCAGCTCTTTGGGCATGAATGCTCGCGATTGAGCCCCGACGTTCCGCCATAATAATAATACTTTTTCGAATTTTTATTGTCGCTATACATATCCCAAACCAGCGACTTGCCGTTGTATTTCTCAGGATATACGTCGGTATAAGGGAAGTGGTTCCACAGACTCGAGTAGGTGAGTTGTGTGTGTGGACGTATAACTTCATGAATAGCAGTCTTGAGCGCAGTGCCTTTTTTGCCATAAATAGCTGAATAATATCCGTTTGGCACCGATGCTCTTGTGCCAAATCCACACATAGCCACAAGGCCGAGAGTGATTATGATAAATCGAAGATTCAGTTTCATGTCTATTTGCTAAAGATGAAAATGTTGATAATTGAAAAAAATAGTATCCAACTCACAAAATTATAAAAAATGCTTGATATATTGTGTAGTTATGACATAATATTCCCACCTCCAGAGCAATATATTTGGCAAATATATTTGGCAAAGCATCACCGCAGACGCCGATTATTTGCTTAGCACACCCACCCTAAATGGTGGCAACGCTTGAAAACAAATGTGCTATTGGCACTGCTATTCTGAAATATATTCAATTGTGCCTATTTTCTTTTTTAATGGATTCTTATATGATTGATAATACTCATATTCATCACCATCAATAAATTGTTCTTTAAAAACACTTACAAGCATTTTGTTCGGAATGTCAACATTATACTTTTCGCGTAACATTATCAAGTATTGTAAAAGCCGTATATCCGATAGACGAAAGAGAGTATACTTATTCCTGAAAGAAACAAGTGTATATTTTGGAAAATCATCATGTAATTTGGATATTACGTAATAGATTCCAATTTCTTTATTAATGTTTTGGTAACGAGTATAACCGGAAAAACTGTCCACTATCCAAAAAATATCAGTAAAATCATTGCCAATATATTCGATATCCTGTTTTATTAGTTTTTGCTCATCAGCATTTTCACAACAACCGTTCACAAAGTATTTCAGTACACTATCGTATACATTATTTGTAAGCGTATCGATGTCGTTCATCGTTTTAAATATATGCGGACTACGAATTTCTAAACAATCAAGGTGAGCAATTTGTGGTTGAGTATGAAGATATTCTTTATGTCCATAGGGGTATACTTTATGTTGCAAAAGCTTTTTTATTGTTTTATCATCAATTTTAGCCAAGTTCTGTTTGCGAAGATGTAATACATCTCTCAGAAGCCTCGGGTCTCCTGAACTATATATTTTTGCCTCACCGCATGCAATAACCAAGAAATACTCCCCAAAAGCGCTTGACGATAATCCTTCTAATGAATAAATGCCGTAGTCGTGGTTTAGTTGGTATGTCTCTTTGTTGTCGTGTAAAAAATCTCTAACCCGGAAAAAACAAGAAAAATCCTCAGTGCCATAGTAGTCGATGCATTTCTTTATTGTCTTTTGGTTCAAATCGCTATAACTACGTCCTTCAGCGAAGTATTTTAGGATACTGTCGAATATTGCTTTTGTCTCCTTGTCTATGTCTTGAGCATTGGAAGATAAGGGGAAAAGCATACTTACAAATAGCAGTATTAATAGATTCTTTATTCTCATAATTTCTTCATTTTTGCGTGATACGAAACATTTTGCAGACATACTACTTGTAGTATTGCACTGCACCAACTTGACGTAATTCCGACGTTATGTTATGCCCCCCTGCATTCCCTTGCGAATATGTATGATAATACGCAAGTTTAACCCAAAGTTCATCCGATATGTTAACATCTGAATCTGAATATGATAGCTGCATTAAATAGCGAATAAACCATTTGTCACCACGATAAAACAATGTTGCTTTCCCTTTGTATGTAATCAGAAACAGCTCATTAAAATTCTTATTATACTTATGCTGAATAAAGTATATGCCAAATTCTCTATTTAAATCTTTGTCGTTATAAGGACTATTATCATTGAGAAAATCAGATATATTAAATATACTCCTAAAATCCTCGCCATATTCTTGAATATCATGTTTTATACAGTCTTGCTCTTCCCGGTTTTGACTAACTGACACAAAATATTTTACAATACTATTATATATTGCTTTAGTATTCTTGTTAACACCGTTAGCATCTGCAAAGTAAAATAGCGGGATTAGTGCTATAATAATAATTCTTTTCATAATCCGTTTATTTTGATTGACGTAATTGGTTGAGATATTCTTGTTCTTGTTTAAGAGCATTGTTTTCCGCACTGGTTTCACCATCTGACTTATTGAATGAACTATTAGTCATCACTTCAGCCGACAGTGTTATTATGCAGCCAAAGAGGAGCAAAAGTGTTGATATGTAACGCCGAATGTTCATGCGCTCCGATGTTAAGGTCCGTTTTCGCAAATTTATGCATTATTTTCCATAATTGCAAGAA
>CALZAF010000180.1 GCA_945612775.1 uncultured bacterium
ATTTTGCCATCTTTAGCCAGTTAATTGCGCCGTCGAACCCGCCCATCAGCGATGGCTTTATTATCAAATATTGCGGAGCAATCTCTCGCAACAGCGCGAACATCGTCAACGTGTCGCTTACACCTATCAATTCCTCGTCGAGGGCGATAGGAATAGGCGATTTTGCGCATATCTCGCGCATCTCATTCCACTGATTGGCTTTGATGGGCTGTTCACACGAGTGAATGTCGTAAGCCGAAAGGCGATTGAGTTTGTCGAGAGCATCGTCGGGCAAAAAACCGCCATTGGCATCTACCCTTATGGTAAGCGATTCCTTCGAAAAGCGGGCTCGCAGACTCTTCACAAGCGCAAGTTCGCTCTCAAAATCTATCGCACCTATTTTCAACTTTATCGTACTGAATCCCGCCGCCAATTTATCCTCGATGCGTGCACTCATTTCATCAAATGTGCCCATCCACACAAGTCCGTTGATGGGAATTGTGCTTTTGCCTTTCACAAAATCTGTATCGGCTATCACCCTGCGGCCCCCATTTGAGAAATCGTAGAGTGCAGTCTCGAATCCAAACTGCAACGAAGAATAGTCCGACAAGTCGGTCGCCACATCGTTGCAAATATTGAAGCAGAGTTCACGCAGTTTATCCTCATATTGAGGCGTATCTTCGCGCGAAAGTCCTTTATACAGAGCGCACTCGCCCAAGCCGAACACATCGGGGTTGCTCTCATCCCACACCTTCAGGAAATAGGTGTCCTTATAGCGCAAAACACCTCGCGAAGTGCCTGCTGGGGCCTTGAATATCAGTCGATATGGTGCGTACGCTGCTTTCATTACCCGGGGAATTTAGGATATTTCTCAAAATCGGGACTGCGCTTCTCGAGGAACGCATTTTTGCCTTCCTGAGCTTCCTCCATGGTGTAATACATGAGCGTAGCATCGCCTGCAAGCTCCATAAGTCCACGCTGGCCGTCGAGTTCGGCATTTAAGCAACGCTTAACCATGCGAATGGCAAATGGGCTGCGGCTCATGATGATTTCGCACCACTCCACCACCTCGTCTTCGAGGCGCTCAAGAGGCACCACCTTGTTAATCATGCCCATTTCGAGGGCTTCGGCTGCCGTATAGAGTTTGCATAGGTACCAAATCTCGCGGGTTTTCTTCTGACCGACGCAGCGAGCCAAATAGCTCGAACCGAATCCGCCATCAAAACTGCCAACCTTTGGACCCGTCTGACCGAATTTTGCATTTTCTGATGCTATCGAGAGGTCACAAATCACGTTAAGCACGTTTCCGCCGCCTACTGCGTAGCCGTTCACCATGGCTATCACCGGTTTCGGGATAGAGCGTATCACCTTGTGCAGATCGAGCACATTAAGGCGTGGAGTGCCTTCGCTGTCGCGATAGCCTCCGAGGGTTTTATAATTTTGGTCGCCGCCCGAACAGAATGCCTTGTCGCCAGCGCCGGTGAGCACTATTACTCTGATGTCGCTACGTTCGCGGCAGATATCGAATGCGTCGAGCATTTCTGTATTTGTCAGTGGACGAAATGCATTGTGCACTTCGGGGCGATTGATTGTGATTTTGGCTATACCTTTATATTGCTCGAACAATATGTCGGTGTAGCTCTTTATTGTTGTCCATTCTCTGTTTGCCATAATATTTATTCTATTAAATTTTTGTTATTTCGTTCTGTTATAAAAATTTCGAAGCACGTCGGCATTAATCTCATTTGGAGTTTTAACCGCCAAAATTGCTGGATTATCACACTCCACAAGCATCTGAAGCGAATGGCTGAGCTGCTGCTCATCGGCGGCTTCAAAATACTCGAATCCGAATGCCTTGGCATATTTTTCGACCTCCACCTTGCGGTTTACCTCGAAATACTGCTCAAGTTCGGGCAAATTCGATGGCCCTTTTATAAAACGGAAAATTCCGCCGCCATCGTTGCACATTACCACTATCTTCAGTTTGCTGCTATTATACTGCGATGCCAGTCCGTTGACATCGTAGGCAAAACTCATATCGCCAGTAATGAGCAAAACTGGTTTATCGCCTGCTATGGCTGCTCCAAGAGCGGTAGAGGTCGATCCATCTATCCCCGATACGCCGCGATTGCAGCAATATTCCACGCCTTGAGCGCGTCGAAATAGCTGGGCATAGCGCACGGTCAAACCATTAGAAAGATGCAGCACGATATTGCTCGGCAGAGACTGCATTAGGGCTTGCATTGCCTTGAAATCGCTCCATGGTTGCTGTTGGGCAAACTGCAACGCCGATGCCATTGCTTCTTGATGTAATCTATGCCACATTTGGGCATATTGGCTATGGTTCGGAGTGAGGTTTTCGGCAAGTACAGCCTCCAGAAAATGCTTTGGCTCGGCATGCACTTGCATGGTAATGCCTTGCATAGTGTCGATAATGTTTTCATCGAGTCCCACTCGCCACTGTTCTGCCCGGTAGGCGTGGCTGCGAAGAAATTCTTTCTCGATGCGCGACACGGGTGCTCCTCCCATATAGATTAATAGTTGGGGCGCATAATCGGCGCCCTGAGCGTCGGGAATTGCCGAAAACACAGTATCCACGCAGTTGATTATCCGCTCGCCTTCCACACCTGAAAGATGCTCTGCCACTACGGTTACATTCTCGCGCTGAGACAACGCACACAGCATCTGATTGAGCTGCTGGTCGCTTGGCATAAATCCGCACACCACCATCACGCGCTGCGTAGTGGCAATTCTTGATGCCAAAGCGTGTGCTTGATCTTTGCCGATCATTTCGCTCGTGGCGGCACGCTCTATTACCTTGAACCCCGACTCAGCATCGTCGCAAAGCGAGCAGGTGGGCTCGCTGATGTGTATGTTGATGTGCACCGGGCGGCGTGCGCCGCTCGTAGCTTCGATGTAAGCTTCATTCAGGATGCGGTTAACATACCACGACTGTTCGGCATCTTCTATTATCGATGGCAACGAATAGCTCTTTTTGACGAAATTAGCAAATACACCATCTTGACGCATGGTTTGGCTATCGTTCTGGTCAATCCAAGCCTGTGGCCGGTCGGCAGTAATCACCAGAAGAGGACATTGCTGATAATAAGCCTCAGCCACAGCCGGAGCAAGGTTAAGCACGGCGGTGCCCGATGTACACACCACAGCCACGGCTTGGCGTGTGGCGCGACTGATGCCCAGCGCCACAAATCCTGCGCTGCGTTCATCCACTACCACCACCTTATTGATGCGCTCTTCGCGCGACAAGGCTATCAGCAGCGGCGCATTGCGCGAACCGGGCGACACCACAGCATAACGAACGCCCCGACTCACAAGTAAGTCGGCAATTCGATGGCATGTTTTATGTGACGTGTTTTGCATTTAGTAGCCAAATTTGAAATTGTCGTTTATCATTCAAATTTACAACAAATTCGGCACTTATCAAATAGAATATTGAGATTTACATATACTCGCGCAGCAACTGCGACTTCATCTCGGTTTCGTTCCACTCGTCGTCGGCATTGCTTAGGGCTGTGAGTCCTCCGCCCGAATAGATGCAGTATCGGCTGCTGTCGAACATCATAGAGCGCAGATTCACAAAGAAATCGAAATCGCCATTGGCATAAACTGGCCCGATGTAGCCGCCATAATATAGTCGTCTGTGCTTCTCATTTTTCATCACAAATTTCACGGCATCGCGCTGCGGAAGCCCCGAAATGGCTGGCGTGGGATGAAATGCTTTCTTCATCTTCTCGATTTGCGACATTGTTAGGTTGTCGGCAGTAAAGAAGTTGCAGATGTGCTTCACATTGCCTGCAATGCGGTCGGTGGTTTCCGATTTGGTGTATTTAATGCCCAAATCTTGCATCTTTTGCGCTATAAAATCAGCCACAAAGGCTTGTTCTTCAATCTCTTTAGGTGTCCAAGCGCGATTGCTGTTGCTTGGCTTGGTGGCTGCGAGAGCCATACAGCTTATGCTCTGGTTGTGTGCCGAAAGAAATTGCTCGGGCGTCACGCCAAGCCACGCTCCCGTCTCGGCAGTGTTGTAAATGAACACAAAAGCTTGCTTATTCTTCTCGCACAATGAATGAAATATGTCGCCCCAGTCGTTGATGGCATGCCCATTAACTATGGTGCGCGACAGCACAAGTTTGCTAAACTTGCCTTGCTTCATTTCATCGATGGCTCGATGGGCAAGCTGAATATAGTCGTCGTGCTTAGTGCTGCAATTCTCCACCGGGCGCAGTGCCTCGCAATTATCCATAGTTGTTGCAGGCACTTTCAGAAAGGCCTTGGCGTCGTACTGCATAGCTATAAATGCAGCTTGCGCTTCGGCACAGACTTCAAAAGGGAAAACCACGAAACCCACGTGCGACTGTTGCTCGATTAGCTGCGCGCCAAATTCATAGCGCTCGCTTCCGGGCAAACGATATGCAAAAAATCGCGCCTTATGTTTTATAGCACGATTTATTGCTTGTAGCACTTCTTTATTGTTAGTTTCATTCATTTCACCTCTCCTATTAGTTCGTATGGCAATGCATCGGTAATTGCCACATCATAGAATTCGCCTATTGTTAGCGGTTTATCTTTCTTAATCAGCACTTCGGGATCTACCTCAGGCGAGTCGTACTGGGTGCGGCCCACATAGTAGTCGCTGTCCTCGCTGTCAATCACCACGCGTTGCACTGTGCCTATCTTCTTTTCATTTAAGTCGAGCGCTATCTGCTCTTGAATTGCCATTATCTCGTCAACGCGAGCTTCTTTCACTTCCTGAGGAATTATGTCATCAAAGTGCTGCTGGGCGTAGGTACCTTCTTCCTCCGAATAGGCAAATGCTCCCATTCGGTCGAACTTGGCTTCACGCACAAATTGCTTCAACTCCTCAAATTCGGCTTCACCTTCGCCGGGGAATCCCACCATCAGAGTAGTGCGTATGTGTATGCCCGGCACCTCGCGGCGTAT
>CALZAF010000181.1 GCA_945612775.1 uncultured bacterium
ATCAATCTGCGGGAGATGGCGAGTTACTCGATGTTTTGCTTGATGGTGTCGATGATGAGTTGCACGTCTTGGTCGGTGACCCATGGACCGCTTGGGAGGCATAGTCCGGTGCGGAAGAGTTCTTCGCTGACGCCATTGGTGTAGGCTGGGGCATCGGCATATACGGGCTGCATGTGCATTGGCTTCCAAAGAGGACGCGACTCGATGCATTGTGCTTCGAGAGCCAGGCGCATGGCTTCGACGTTGGCATTTGGTTCGCAGAGGGTGTGAGCGCTTTTTGCAGCGTGAACGGTGCTGCCGGCTCCGCCTATGGCTGTGCTGATGGTGCGGTTATAGGCTTGGTCTTGACCCTTGACTCGGAGTTCGGGATTCAGCACGATGGTGCAGAGCCAATAGTTGCTGTCGAATCGGTCGTCGGGGTTGGCGTGGAATGTTATGCCTGGCACGCTGGCGAAAGCGTCTTGATAGAGTTTAGCCACATGCTTGTGGTGACGGATATGTTCGTCGGCGATGGTCATCTGACCGCGGCCGATGCCTGCGCAGATGTTGCTCATGCGGTAGTTGTAGCCTATATGTTCGTGTTGGTAGTAGGGATAAGCTTCGCGAGCCTGAGTGGCGTAGAACATGATTTCGCGTTTAGCGTCGGCATCGGGGCAGATGAGAGCACCGCCGCCGCTTGTGGTAATCATCTTGTTGCCGTTGAACGAGAGAACGCCATATTTGCCGAATGTGCCGCACACTTGTCCGCGATAACGGCTGCCGAACCCTTCGGCGGCGTCTTCGATTACGGGGATGCCGTAGCGGTTGGCAACTGCCATAATATCATCTATCATGGCAGGCATGCCGTAGAGATAGACAGGCACGATGGCTTTTGGTGCCTTTCCGGTGCGGGCTATGCGGTCCTTGATGGCTTCTTCGAGCAGTTCGGGGTGGATGTTCCAAGTAGATGCTTCGCTATCTACAAGCACTGGAGTAGCACCGAGATATTTGATGGGGTTGCAGCTTGCGCAGAAAGTGAAACTTTGGCATATAACCTCGTCGCCGGGGCCAACGCCAACGGCGTTGAGAGCAAGGTGAACGGCAGCCGTTCCAGCCGAAAGGGCTACCACATGCTTGTCTTGACCGACAAATTGCTCGAGGTCGGCCTCGAAACCATTGACGTTAGGGCCGAGAGGCACCACCCAATTATCGGCAAAAGCCTCTTCGATATATCGCATTTCGTTGCCGCTCATGTGAGCCAGGCAGAGTAGAATCTTTTTGTTTGCCATAGTGAATGAAGTTATATTATTTCGTTGTTATAAAGCATCGTTTTACCTAAAACGGTGCAAAATATCATTTTTATATCTGTGATAAAAGAATAATTGTGCAAATAATAGCGATTGATGCGCACCTTATCGGGAAAAATTACCGTGTCGTTATATTGTTGAGGATTGGGCACGGTGGCGAGAATCTCCTCCTCGTTGCGATATTTAAGGCTTGCAGGACCGGTGATGCCAGGTCGGAGCAGCAGCACTTCGCGGTCGTCGCCTTGGAGTGCGTCGGCATAGCCTGGCACATCGGGGCGAGGCCCAACGAAGCTCATGTCGCCTTTCAGCACGTTCCATAGTTCGGGCAATTCGTCGATTTTATATCGGCGAAGCACAGCGCCGAGAGGAGTGATGCGACTTTCGCCAGCCACCGACACCGAACTGCCTCCGTGGTTAACCGTCATAGTGCGGAACTTATACATGGTGAATGGTTTGCCATGGCGGCCGATGCGAGTCTGCTTGAAAATGGCAGGTCCTCCGGGCATCTTTACCTTGATGATGATGGCAACGATGATAAGCAGCCACCAGATGCATAGCAGCCCTATGAGCGCCGCCAACCGGTCGAAAATGTATTTTAGTGTCATGAGATAGTTTTGATGTGCTCTATTAAGATGTCGTCGTTAGGGAGTTCTTCTAAGATACGAATTTCGCTAAACCGCTTGCTTGATGCCAGCGACGACAGGTTGTGCTTAGATACCGTGGCAAATACTCTAAATCCAGCCGATAGCCCTATTTCGGTCATCTGCTTAATCATGGTGCTGCCTATGTGGCGCCCTTGATAATCGGGTGCAACGATGTTGCCCCTGAAACATTTGCCATTGGCAAAGAAGCGCATGAAATGATATCCCACGATTTGCTCTTTGTGAAATGCGCCCATCATCAGATAAGACGAATTGCCCAAAAGTCGAAATAAGGTGTCGGTATCGAAGCCGTGAGGATGGAAATATTTCAGATAGTCGTCGGTTTGAGATAAAAGCATAAGGCTCAAAGGATTGATGTCGCTTTCGTTGAGACGGCGGTATGTTATATCGGCGTCGATAGCATACTGGCTGAGTATATTGTCGGTGGCGGCAGAAATCTTTTTGCCGAATAAAATTGCCACGATTAACCCATTAATAGTCTCAATCCATAGCCAAATGAAAGGCATCTGCGACTTTATCCATTTTAGAAATATTACCATTATTTATCCTGTAAAATTTTTTTGTAATAATCGAAGAGGCATTGTTGGACGAATGACCGTTCGTAACGGGAGGCGATTAGTGGGCGGGCGTTTTTTGCCATTACGGCGGTGGCTTTGGGGTTTTCGATGAATTGTGTCATGGCTTGGAGCAGTGCTTGGCTGCTGTGAGAGGGCACAATTACGCCGTTTTCGCCATCGTGGATGATCTCGCGCGAGCCGTTGATGTCGGTGACTATCGATGGCAGACCCATTGCTCCTGCCTCGATTACCACGTTGGGAAATCCTTCGCGATAGCTCGGGAACACGAGGGCGTCGCTGGCGGCGAGCCATGGTCGGACGTCGGATTGGTTGCCAACGGCTTCGATGGCTGGATGCGAGTGGATGGCAGCTCGGGTGGATTCGGAAACTGGGTCGAGATTATCTTCAAATCGGCCTACGAGTATCAGTCGAGCCTCGGGGTGACGGGTGTGCAGACTTGTGAACGCTTCAACGAGTTCATCGATTCCCTTGTCGCGAACTATGCGACCTACGAATACGAAGGTGAACGTATCGTCCCTGCGAATCGCCTTTGCGGCTTGCATCACTTCGTCGCATCGGCTATAATGAACGAGGTCGATGCCTCGCACATTGCCGTGGCCGAGCACTTGTAGGGGCTTTTTGGTGATGTGGAAACGCAATAAATCGTTTTTTACGCCCTCGCCTTCGGGCACTATGTGAGTGGCACAAGCGCAAGTTATGCGGTCGGTGAGGATGAGTATTTTCTGCTTCAGTCCGGTGGCTGTGGGGAATACCAGTCCTGTGAAAGTGTGCAGTCTCACGGGTACTCGGCAAATCCACGCGGCAATCATGCAGAGCAGTCCCGCTTTCGGGGTGATGCTATGCACCATTGTGGGACGTTCGCGACGAAACACGCGAATCAGTCGCCAGAGCGACACTAAGTCGCGCAGCGGCGCAATAGGTCGGCTCATGGGTACGCCAATCACGGGAATGCCCTCGCGTTGGGCTATCTCATCGAGTTCACCGTCGGTCGAACTTACAGCCACCACGGAATATATCTTAGCCAAATCGCGCAAAGTGCCTCGGCAAAAGGTGTTAAGCGAAGTGGCAACAGTGGATGTGCGTATGATTTTTTGTTTCATTGTTGTTTGTTTAAACACAGATAACACAATGGTTAATATTTAAACACAGATAACACAAAGAATAATTTTTTTATCTCACGCGGATGATGCGATATTTCACGCGGATTTAAGACGAATAGGATTTTGGGGCTAACAGCCTCTCCGACGTTGTGCGAGTGCTTGGATATTCAGTATCATTGTGAAGATCTGTGTTAAATAACGTCTGCGCTGTGTTAATCTGTGGACTCCCTCTAAAATAATGTGGAAATTTGTGTTAAAAACGTCAGCGCTGGGCTATTTTTGTGGTTTGAGAGGCTTGGATGAGGTGGTAGATGGCGCTATAGTTGGATGCTGTGGTGGCTATGTCGTAGCGTTGGGCTGCTTTGGAGCATGACTGGGCTACGGTGTTATAGAATTCTGGCGATTCATTCAGGCGGAGGATTATATTTGCTAACTCTCGGTGGTCGCTATCGGGGAATAGTATGCCATTGCCGCCCACCACTTCGCGTAGGCCATCTACATCGCTTGCTATAAATGGTCGGGCGCTCGCCATTCCTTCAACACTCGACAGCGACAATCCCTCCCAATGCGATGCGAGAACTACTATGTCGGAGGCTCGCAATATGGATGGCACATCAGAACGGACACCGAGCAATCTGACACGATGTGATAGGTTCAGACTGCCGATTAGAGCCTCGATTTGCTGCCGGCGTTCACCGTCTCCCACCAGGCACAGTTTGAATCTGTCGGGTAAATGGTTCAATGCCCTGATGGCGGTGTCTTGGTCTTTACCAACTCTAAAAGCAGCCACCATAGTGATGATTATATCGCTGTCGGCGTAATCGGGAACTAAGATTTCCTTATTGATAGGCGCAGCTTGGGAATAGAGCTGAACGTCGATGCCGTTTTCGATAATTTTGATGTCATTTCTGCCGATGTGGCATGCGAGGAGTTCGCCTGCTTTATCGGAAATGGCTATGATTTGCGCGTATTGGCGATACATCCACTTGTCGATTGGGCGGAGATACCATTTGCCTCGACGGCGGTTTGAGGTGCTGTGTTCGGTCGTGATTAATTGCACCTTGGCACCGCTGATTAGCCGCGCAATGGGTGCAAATAGCTGGCAAGCTGTGTTGTGAGTGTGAATAATTTGATAATCACGCAAGTGGCGGGCGAGTCGGATTATATTAAGTGGGTTATATACGTTGCCTCCTCGGCTTAATGAGATGATTTTTATGCCTTTCGAAGCAAGTTGCTGTTTGAATGGCGTTTCAGTGCCGTCGAAAACGAGCAAATCAACGCTGTCGCCCAGCTTTTGCAAGCG
>CALZAF010000182.1 GCA_945612775.1 uncultured bacterium
TCGGCTGAAAGTCGAGTGCTTTTAGCCGTGGGTGAGCGTTAGCGTAACCCACGGTTTCTTTGAACAAGCTAAATGCTTCTGAAAGAAGCGAAATTATTTGATTATCAGATGTTTTCGCATCTTTCAGATGCTTGGTGGAGGGTGGTATAGGGGTCCAGGGGTTACGCTTCGCTCACCCCTGGCTATAAGCCTCAGCTTCGCCTCGGCCTTCGTTCTTTCAGAACGATTTTTCACTTGCCATCTGTTAGATAACCCCATCTGGTAAATCTGTTAGATCCGTGTGAGATTATGTGACCGCGGGATGGAATTTGCGTGAGAAAGCGGGTGATTGTCAGCATCTCCGAAGCTGATTGGCTTTGGGGCTGGGGCACACCACACCGGTCGCTTGAGCTCCCTTTGTGTGGTGCTAACCATAAATCAACGTCTCCGACGTTGCGGGCCATCTGTTAGATAACCCCATCTGGTAAATCTGTTAGATTCGTGTGAGATTAAATAATCATCTGCGTGAGATTAAAAATCCGTGCCTTTTTTAGCGCTAATCTGCGCTTGAAATTGCTAAAATTTGGACAAAAAAAAGAAACCGTTGCATACACAAAAAATGCAGCGGTTGCTTCTATAAGAACCAGGGGCTTATTGCCCGAGATGTCAAATCAACTGCGCCAATTCGCTATCGGTAGGGTTTTCGCTGATAATCTCGCCCGCGGGGTCGATTAGGAGAGTGCGATACCCTTTGCTACTGATGCGATAGGTCTCGTGAAGTCGTGATTCGTGTCCTTCGGCGTCGAAAAATTGTGAGCCGTTCTGTAAGTTGTCAATTTTGCTGACTTCTCCAAAAACCAAAGCGCTGCGGTCGTAATTCACCGCAATGTGTTGCACCTTGCCATTTGCACTTGCAATTCTGTCGTAGTGCATGTTGCTAATTCTCGACTGGGCGTCGGCCGACGACCAAAAAGTGAGTAGCACATAGTTTCCCTTCAAATCTTGTAGCGACACTGTGGTGTCGGCGTTGCTTACCGTGAAATTTGGTGCCAAATAGCCCACACGGCTGTCGATAGCCTTTTCGTTGTAAGCAGAAGAGAATACAAGCAACATTGCAATGGCTGCAACTGCCAATAAAGTTTTCTTCATGCGTTAGCTGTTTCGTTAAACATCAGACTGCATCCGCGAATACATTCGAGAGGGCAGTCTTGCCGAGTTTCGGCTGCTTGCCAATCAAGGACTCTACCTTGCTTGGTTATCGAATCGGGTGCAAAGTTACGCAATTATTTTTATTTCTGCAAATATGGCTATGGTTAAAGAAGTGTAAATATTTGAAATGTAACGTGTTAAAGAAATATGTCATGGTGATATAATTAACATTAGAGCATAAATTAACAAAACGTGTTAAATCGTTGTCAGAATGGTGTCTCGCCGATGATTTTTAGGTGCGGAAGTGCCTGAATTTAACATTTCGCGGCGTGAAATAGAAGTGTTAAAATGCTGGAAGGTAAAGCGTTGAATTTAATGTAATTTTTACAATAATTTCACAGTCGGAGGCAGTGATTTTTGCCTGAAAATGGTGGTGGAGAGATAAAATATATCCCTCGGCAGCTGGTGGTGTGTCGGGCGGGATGTGTGGGGTAGTGGCTATTCTTCGAGCTGCAAATCGCTCTCGGAGTCGTGTTCAGGAATTGGTTTCGACACCTTAGCGCCGAGGTTCTTAATTTTCTCAGCCTTGTCGAGGATATTGCCGCGGCCTTCTTTTAACCTATTCATTGCCGTCTCGTAATGTTTGTTGGCGCTCTTTAGGCTTGACCCGATGCTTTCTACCGAGGCAGCCAAATCGGTGAGTTTGTCAATCATTTTGCCGGTTTCTTCGGCTATGCGGATGGCGTTTTTGTTTTGCTTATCGTTACGCCAAAGCTGTTCCATCATTTTCAGCACCGAGATAAGGTGAGTAGGGCTCACGAGCAGCACCTGCTTTTGGTAAGCTTTGCTCCAGAGGTCGGGGTCGGCGTGCATGGCGGCGATATAGGCGCCCTCGTTAGGCATAAACATGATTACGAAGTCGGCAGAATTTTTCACTTCGTTCTGGTAGCGCTTTTCGCTGAGCGCTCTGATTTGCGATTCCACGGCGCAGAGGTGGTCGGCGAGATGCTTCTGGCGCGACTCCTCGTCGGTGGCGTTGGCATACTCGGTGTAGGCTGTGATATTCACTTTCGAGTCGATTACCAGCACGCGGTTGTCGGGGAAGTAGAGCAGAGCGTCGGGACGATAGTCGTTGCCTATTTTCGACCCGTCGGGGTTGGTGGTGGCTTGCAGGCTGAAGTTGGTGCCCTCTATTAAGCCCGAACTTTCGAGAATCTGCTTTAGAATCATTTCGCCCCACGGACCTTGAGTGTTTCGCTTATTGCCGCGCAGCGCGGTGGCGAGTTCGCTGGCTTCCTGGCTGAGCTGGTTGTTGAGTTTGGTGAGTTCGGCTATGGTAGATTTCAGCGAAGCGGTCTCCTTGATGCCGCCCTCGTAGTATTCGCGAATCGACTTGCGGATATTGTCCACGTTCTCGCGGAAAGGGGTGAGAATCTCGCGGATGCGTGTTTCGTTAGCCTCCTTGAAATCTACGGTGTTTTGCTTTAGGATGTCGGTGGCGATATTTCGGAAGGTTTCCTCGGCTTGACGGCTGAGTTCAGCTTGCCGTTTTAGCAGTTCTTCGCGGTTCTGCTCGGCTTGGCGCAGGAGTTCGCTGAGGCGGGTGATTTCGTTTGTGTTGGTCACATCTTTGCTGTGCATATCGGCTATATCCTGCTTGAGTTTGTCGATCTGCTCGCGGAGCGACTTCACGGTGTCGTCATTGGCAATGAGGGTGGCATTCAGTGCCGAAACGTGCTCGCGGAGCGACATATTTTCTTCCGCAATCTTGCGCTTGGCGTCGAGATGCATTTCGGCCTGTTGTTTGAGGTCGTTAAGAGCAAGTTGCTTTTCGTCGAGTGAGGTCTGCAGGTCGGAGTTCTGAACTCGCAGATTTGCGTTCTGGCGCAATGCGTAGATGAGCATTGCGGTGATGGCTAAAATCACCATTAGGGCAACGATTGCCAAAATCATTAATTGTGTTGTCATAAACGTATTTTGAGATTAAAATGATTATTTGTTGTGTCTTGTCGCGTTTGGCGGCGGTGTGTGCTGGTGTGTGTTGCGAAGGCAAATATCGGCAAATAAAACCGAAATACAAAATTTGTGGGAATGAAAAAGAATAATTAATTTAGAGCATTGAAATAATAATAAGAATAACGATGGCAAAACTGAAAATAACCGATGAATGGTGGTCGGCACCGGCAGAGAGCGAAAATGGCGAATTGATAATAGTCACAGGACGTCGCAATATGGACGATGTGATGGCTACGGGCAAATATGTTAACCGCGTGGAGGTGACTTGGCGCTATGCCGAGGGTGGCATGCCTGACGTGAAAACTTCCGAAATGATGGAGTCGGTGACTGATTCGCTGAAGGCGGTATTTAAGAAGGACCCTGTGGCGGTGCTTACGGGCATCTACACTGGCGCTGGCGAACGTAACTGGGTGTTCTACACCATGAGCCTGCCCATCTTCGGCAAGAAGTTCAACGAAGCCCTTGCCGACTTCGAAATGCTCCCATTGGAGTTCTATGCCGACAACGACCCTGACTGGCTCGAATATAAAGAGCTCCGCGAAACGGAGATACCGGATGAGGAGTAGCGCAGCGAAGCTGCGCTCTTGGCAACTTCGTTGCGGTTAGTTTTGCAACTTCGTTGCGGTTAGTTTGGCAGCTTCGCTGCGGTTATTCTTGCAGCTTCGCTGCGGTTATTCTTGGCAGCTTCGCTGCGGTTATTCTGGCAGCTGCGCTGCGGTTATTCTTGCAGCTGCGCTGCGGTTATTCTTGGCAGCTTCGCTGCGGTTATTCTTGCAGCTTCGCTGCGGTTATTTTTGGCAGCTTCGCTGCGGTTAATTTTGCGGGTGCGCTGCGGTTAATTTTTGCAGCTTTGCTGCGGTTAATTTTTGCAGCTTCGCTGCGGTTATTTTTTGCAGCTTCGCTGCGGTTATTTTTTGCAGCTTCGCTGCGGGTATTCTTGCGGGTGCGCTGCGGGTATTTTTTGCGGGTGCGCTGCGGTTATTGTTGGCAGCGACCGGTGTGGTGTGATTCGACGCTCAGCCAAATCGGCTTCGGAGATGTTGATAATCACACGCTTAATCACCCGCCGCGTTCATATAATCTCACACAGATCCACCAGATTTATCAAATAAATTCATCAACAGATTTCGCCTACCAAAAAACGTTATGAAGGAACGAATACCGAGGCATTGGCTTCTTTTAAGCAATGCTGCGGTATGCTTTGTATGCGGATTTTCACTATTCGTTTGTGCAAACGCTTGAAAATCACTGTGTTCTATGAATTGAAAAACGCAAATAATTGAATTTAATTCTAAAGATTTAGTGACTGCTGCAGGCAAATGCCTGTGGCAGTTTTTTTGTTGTGTTTACCTTTCAAAATAAGGCAATTAGCAACTCCTGTGCTTTCGTGGTAAGGTACAATAAAGTTGTGTTTACCTTTCAAAATAAGGCAATTAGCAACTGGGGTAAGGAAATGCGTGTGTGTGTTAACGTTGTGTTTACCTTTCAAAATAAGGCAATTAGCAACGGATCTGGAAAAGAAGTGATTAACATTATCGTTGTGTTTACCTTTCAAAATAAGGCAATTAGCAACGCAGTTTCCAGAATTTGGAAAAGTAACAATGTTGTGTTTACCTTTCTAAATAAGGCAATTAGCAACCTTTACCTTGAAGACGGCGAGAACATTCTTGTTGTGTTTACCTTTCAAAATAAGGCAATTATCAACCGGTCTAACACGGCTCAACCCCTTATAAGTGTTGTGTTTACCTTTCAAAATAAGGCAATTAGCAACA
>CALZAF010000183.1 GCA_945612775.1 uncultured bacterium
CAATAGTGGCATGAGAGGGTGTGGATGTGCTTGTGATAGGTGAGCGACACGTCGCAATTTTGGCATTTTGGTACCCAAGCGCACTGTTTGCACTGCACCATAGGCGCATAGCCGCGGCGATTTTGGAACAAAATCACTTGCCTGCCATCGTCGAGCGCATGGCGGCACTCGCGCACGAGTTCGGTGCTGAACATTCCATTCATCTCATGCTTTCGGCGAGCCAGTTTCTTGTCGATAACCTTCACCACTGGCAGCTGCAAGCCCTCGTAGCGAGTGAGCAGCGACACCAGTCCGAAGCGGCCGCTTCGAGCCTTGTAGTAAGTTTCGATCGACGGAGTGGCAGATCCAAGCAGAGTCTTGGCGCCGTGCATCGAGGCTATCAATATGGCAGCATCGCGACCATTGTAGCGCGGCGCTGGGTCTTGCTGCTTGTAGCTCGGGTCGTGCTCCTCATCTACAATCACCATGCCCAAGTTGCCAAATGGCAGAAACACAGCCGAGCGCACGCCTATCACCACCATCGGTTCGGTGCTTGAGAGCAGGCGTTTCCATATATCTACGCGTTCGTTGTCGCTGAACTTGCTGTGATAGATGAGCAGGCGGTCGCCGAATACCTTCTGAAGGCGCTGGGTAAGCTGCGTGGTGAGGGCGATTTCAGGCACCAGATATAGCGCTTGGCGACCCTTGTTGAGAGCCTCCTGAATGAGGTGGATATAGATTGACGTTTTGCCGCTCGAAGTCACGCCGTGAAGCAGCGTGATATTGTGGTCGCGCCACGAAGAGAGAATTTCGCCGAAAGCGCGATTCTGCTCGTCGGTGAGCGTAGGGGCATTGCTGATGCCGCAGTTGAGGTTGGCAAAACGGTTGATTTCTTTCTTATAAAGTCGGAAAATGCCTTTTTCGATGGCAGCCTTGAGCACAGGTTGCGTCACGGCGGCTCGTTGCAAGAGTTCAGCCTTGGTCACCTCCTTGGCTTGGTCGTGCTGCAGCCAGTGCGAGAGGTCGAGAAACGCCAGCAGCAGCGATTCCTGCTTCTTGGCGCGAGCTACCGAGTCGAAATATTGGTGCAGCGTGGACTCGTCGCCCTGCTCAGCGTTGAGGGTGACGTAGGTCTCGGTTTTGGGCCGATAATTATCGATTACGCGTTCCGACACATGAATGGCGCCGCGGTCGAGCAGACGGTTGACCAGCGGAAGCATGTTTTTGTAGCCGGTTACGCGAGATATCTCGTCGATTTGCGAACGGTCGCGATGGGCGGCATAGTCGAGCACCACCTGTTCGCGTTCGCTCAGATGGTCGTCGGGGGTCTCCTCCCAGTCGGGATTAACGCTGATAAACGTCTCGCTCTCCATCTTCAACCCGGCAGGCACGGCAGCCTTATACACCTCACCCAAGGTGCAGAGATAGTAGTCGGAAATCCATTGCCAGAACTGCAGTTGCGGATGTCGGACTATAGGGTTGGAGTCGAGAATTTCGAGGATATCCTTCACCTCGTAGCCCACAGGAGCGTGATAGTGCATCTGAATGACTATGGCGGTGTAGGTCTTTTTGCGGCCGAACTGCACAAGAACGCGGCTGCCCACACTGATGCTCTGCTGCATCTCCTGCGGCACACGATAGGTGAATGAGCCTTTCAGGGCGAGAGGCACTATCACTTCGGCATACATTTGTTCGGCGCTGGGCATAATGACTTATAGGATAATGATTTATATTTTCACAGGCTGGAGCGTGGCGTTACTTCACCAATCCCACGAATTTAGATGGGATAGGAGTCTCAAACTTCATATCCTTGCGAGTGATGGGGTGCACAAATCGCAGCGTCTGAGCATGGAGCGCAAGGCGATGTATAGGGCTGGGCTTAGCACCATATTTGCGGTCGCCCACTATGGGGTGCCCAAGGTCCTTCATGTGCACACGAATCTGGTTCTTGCGGCCAGTGTCGAGTTCCACTTCCACGAGCGTCATGCCGCGGCCACGGCGAAGCACCTTGTAGTTGGTGATGGCGAGCTGTCCCTCCTTGGGATCGTTGGTAGAATAGACCTCAAACTTAGAGTTCTCTGCCAGATAACTTTTCACCACGCCCTCATCGGTTTCGAGTTCGCCCTCGAGCACAGCCACATATTTGCGGCTTAGCACCATGTTGTTCCAGTTGTGCTGGAGAGCCTCTTTAGCCTCAACGCTCTTGGCGAGCATCATCAAGCCCGAAGTGTCGCGGTCGAGGCGATGAATGATAAACACATGCATGCGAGGGTCGTGCGTCTTAACGTAGGCACGCATCAGACTATACACAGTGCCATCTTTCACGCGGTCGGTGCCCATCGAGAGCAGTCCGTAGCCCTTGTTTACCACTAATATATCGTCGTCCTCATACACCAATTCCAGGCGCTGATTCTTGAAAGTGGCGAAAGCCTGGTCGAAATTGATGGCAATCTCGTCGCCAGCCTTCACCTCGCGGTCGAATTGAGAGCAAGGAGTGCCATTGATGGCAAATTGGTCGTGCTTGAGCATCGACTTTATCTTAGTGGGAGTGTGGTCGCTCAATATTTTGCTCACCGCCGATAGCAGAGTGTCGTCGCAGCTCACCGTGTAGGTGCGTATGTTGTCGGGACGGCGGTAGCGGTGCTCGTTGTGCTTCTTTCCTGATTGTCGCATAATCCATTAGTTTGTAATATGACGCAAAGTTACGGAATTTCTGCAATATTTCTGAAAAATTGGAGTCACTAAGGGCAATATGATAAATAAACTTTGGCGTTTTGCACTAAGTTTGCCCAAATTTATATTAATTTTGTAGTCTTATAGAGAAATAACAAAAATAAGGGAGGAAAATTTACCACTATGAGTTTATTTGATGAAATAAGCAGTGCTATCACAGCAGCCATGAAGGCTCGTGATAAGGTGCGCCTCGAGTCGTTGCGTGCCATAAAGAAAGATTTTCTTGAAGCAAAGACCGCTCCAGGTGCCAATGGCGAGTTGAGCGACGAAGCAGCGCTAAAGATTATAGCAAAATTGGTGAAGCAGCGCAAGGACACTGCTATCATCTATCAAGACAATAACCGCCCAGAATTGGCAGCCAACGAACTTGCAGAGGCAGCCATTATGGAAGAATATCTGCCCAAGCAGCTCAGCGAGGCAGAGCTCACCGAGAGCCTTAAGGCCATCATAGCCCAAGTGGGTGCCACATCGGCTAAAGATATGGGCAAGGTGATGGGCGTGGCCACCAAGGCACTTGCCGGCAAGGCAGAAGGCCGTGCCATCAGCGCCAAGGTGAAGGAACTGCTCGCCTAAGCCGCCCCAGCGCATCACTAACCAGAATAACGATATAGAAAAAGAAATAACTGACAGATTATGCTAACTCTACAAGCAATCAATGCCAACCCCGAAGAAGTAATCGCTAAGTTGGCAAAAAAGCATTTCGATGCCGAAGGTCCGATACGCCGAGTGGTAGAACTCGACAAGCAACGCCGCGCATCGCAAGCCGAGCGCGACAATCAGGCCGCACAGCTCAATAAGCTCGCTGCCGAGATAGGCGGACTCATGAAGCAAGGCAAGAAAGAAGAAGCCGAAGCCATCAAGGCCAAAGTGGCTGAAATCAAGGAAAGCAACAAGCAGATAGAAGAAACCCTCAAGGCTGCCGAAGACGAAATCCGCAGCATACTTCTCACTGTGCCTAATATGCCCTACGACTTGGTGCCAGAAGGCCGTGCCGCCGAAGACAACCTCGTGGTGAAGAGCAACCTCAGCGACGAGGTGGCTACAGTGGGCGAGTGGAAACACGATGCCGTGAACGATGCTGCCAAGGTGCCTCACTGGGAACTTGCCAAGAAGTATAACCTCATCGACTTCGACCTCGGCGTGAAGATTACCGGCGCCGGATTCCCTGTATATATCGGCAAAGGCGCTCGCATGCAGCGCGCCCTCATCCAGTTCTTCCTCGATGAAGCCAACGCTGCCGGCTACACCGAAATCATGCCTCCTACAGTGGTCAACGAGGCTTCGGGCTACGGCACAGGCCAGCTCCCCGACAAGGAAGGCCAGATGTATCACTGCGGTCTCGATAACCTCTATCTCATTCCTACAGCCGAAGTGCCTGTAACCAACATCTATCGCGATGTGATTCTCGACGAAAAGCAGTTGCCTATCAAGAATTGCGCCTACACCGAGTGTTTCCGCCGCGAAGCTGGCAGCTACGGCAAGGATGTGCGCGGACTTAACCGCTTGCACGAATTCTCTAAAATCGAAATTGTGCGCATCGACACTCCTGAGCACAGTGATGCATCGCATCGCGAGATGCTCGATCACGTGGAGAGCCTTCTCGTTAAGCTCGAATTGCCCTATCGCATACTTCGCCTTTGCGGCGGCGATATGAGCTTCACAGCAGCCCTCTGCTACGACTTCGAAGTGTATAGCGAGGCCCAGCACCGTTGGCTCGAAGTAAGTTCGGTATCGAACTTCGACACTTATCAAGCCAATCGTCTAAAGTGCCGCTATCGTGGTGAAGACAAGAAGACTCACCTCTGCCACACGCTCAACGGTTCGGCACTCGCCTTGCCACGAATCTTGGCCGCTATCCTCGAAAACAACCAGACTCCGGAAGGCATTCGCGTGCCCAAGTGCTTGCAGAAGTACACCGGATTCGATATTATCGACTAATCGAGTTAATCAAATACACAAAAATAAGGGACTATGCTACGGCGCAGTCCCTTTTTTGTAGTCCCCGCTTCGGCTCACTCTTTGAACATTGGAGATATTTGAATTTGCGTGGTTTGTTATTGAATAGTATCTAAAATAGTTAATGCTTAATACTTCGTTTCGTCGAAATATGGACTAT
>CALZAF010000184.1 GCA_945612775.1 uncultured bacterium
GCGCGGCGAACTGGTGAAGCAAGACTATATCTCAGGCAACCGCGTGGAGATATTCTTCGACCTACCGCTTGGCGAAATTGTGATTGACTTCTATGATAAGTTGAAGAGCATCTCTAAGGGATATGCATCGTTCGATTATCATATACATGAATTCAAGGAATCGCGCCTTGTGAAGCTCGACATAATGCTTAACGGCGAACCTGTGGATGCCTTGAGCACGCTCACGCACTTTGATAATGCAGTAGGCTTCGGCCGCCGTATGTGCGAGAAACTGAAGGAACTTATTCCGCGCCAGCAGTTCGATATAGCCGTTCAGGCAGCCATCGGTGCAAAGATTATTGCCCGCGAAACCATTAAGGCTGTTCGTAAGGACGTTACAGCCAAATGTTATGGCGGTGACGTGAGCCGTAAGCGCAAGTTGCTCGAGAAGCAGAAAGCCGGTAAGAAGCGCATGAAGCAGATTGGTACTGTGGAAGTGCCGCAAAAGGCGTTTCTTGCGGTTCTGAAGCTCGACTAACCGTTATTAGAACAGAAACGAAAAAATAGTATTGATTTATTTTTGAGCAATAAATGATTGAATCGAAGATAATTAGTGACATGGAGAACGAGCGCGCAGTACTTGTGGGCTTGATTACTCCTCAACAGAACGAAACCAAGGCAAATGAGTATCTCGACGAACTTGCTTTCCTTGCCGATACTGCGGGTGCAGTGACTGTGAAGAAATTTTTGCAGCGCTGCGATGCCCCAAATCGCACATCATTTGTGGGAAAAGGCAAGCTCGAAGAAATAGCAAAATTCGTGGAGGAAAACGATATAGCACTTGTGATATTCGACGATGACCTTAGCACCAAGCAAGTGTCGTTTATCGAGAAAGAAGTTAAGGCAAAGGTGCTCGACCGCACATCGCTTATTCTCGACATCTTTGCAGCTCGTGCAAAGACAGCCAATGCAAAGATGCAAGTGGAATTGGCGCAATATCAATACCTTTTGCCTCGATTGACTCGAATGTGGACCCACCTTGAGCGTCAGCGTGGTGGTATAGGTATGCGCGGTCCTGGTGAAACGCAGATTGAGACCGACCGCCGCATAATTCTCGACAAGATTTCGCTGCTGAAAGAGCGACTGCGCGACCTCGACAAGCAAAAGACCATGCAGCGCAAGAATCGTGGCAAACTCACCCGCATAGCCCTCGTGGGATATACCAATGTGGGCAAATCTACGCTGATGAATCTGCTAAGCAAAAGCGACGTGTTTGCCGAGAACAAGCTGTTTGCTACGCTCGACACCACTGTGCGAAAGGTGATTATTGACAATTTGCCATTCTTGCTGACCGATACTGTAGGGTTTATTCGTAAATTGCCTACCAAACTGATAGAATCGTTCAAGTCGACCCTCGATGAGGTTCGCGACGCCGATATTTTGGTGCATGTGGTGGATATAAGTCATCCGCAATTCGATGAACAGATAGAAATAGTGAATAAAACCCTGCAAGAAGTGTGTGATGCCAGCGATAAGGAGATGATTATGGTCTTTAACAAGATTGATAATTTCTCATACGTAGAGAAAGACCCCGATGACCTTACGCCACGCACCAAGGAGAATATCTCGCTCGATGAACTAAGAGAGACCTGGATGGCAAAGATGAATGATAACTGCGTGTTTATCTCAGCCAAGGAACGCGTCAATATAGAGGAACTGAAGAATATGCTCTATGAGAAAGCTAAGCAAATACACATGGAGCGATTCCCTTACAACGACTTCTTGTTCCAGAAGTACGACGACTTGCAAGACGAACAGCAGTAGAATAAGACGTAAAAAGGGCGTGAAAATATTCAGCCCCAGAGGAAAACGGCATTGCCACATACCTGCCAATTGCGCATTTGAGCAGCAGGTTAGGTGGCGATGCCAATCTTTTATGCTGGTTGGGAAAATGGCGGTTTTTTGAAGCGAATTTCGGATAAAAGAAATAGGGGAAATGTATGTGAGGATAAGCAAATATTTCTTAACTTTGTGGTAGAACCAAAAATATAACCTTTTATTACAGATATGATAAAAAAACGATTTGGCATGATTGCCATAATGCTGCTTGCAGTTTTTGGAGCGGCAGCATCGATTAACGACACTGTTGAGAAGGATTTTCAAGCGCGAAAGGCCGATAGCTCGGTGTCGAAGATTCTTACATCGGTAGAAAATTTGGGTTTGACAGGCGATGCAGAACTTGCCATGAAGTTCCTGTATGCTTATATGCCAATTCCCGATGCAGCCGATTACTCGGTAGATTTCTATAAGATGAATGTTGACTACGCATTGCGTACACGCACAGAGATGGATTGGGGACAGCGAGTTCCCGACCGCGAATTTTTCCATTTCGTGTTGCCAGTTCGTATTAACAACGAAAATCTCGATGAAAGCCGCAAAGTGTTCTTCGAAGAGTTGAAGCAGCGCGTGAAAGGCATGTCGATGCGCGATGCAGCCCTCGAAGTTAATCACTGGTGCCATGAGAAGGTTACTTACCGTCCAAGCGACTCGCGTACAAGTTCGCCATTAGCATCGGTAAAGACAGCATTTGGCCGTTGTGGTGAAGAATCGACATTCGGCGTAGCAGCAATGCGTGCCGTGGGTATTCCAGCACGCCAAGTGTACACTCCACGCTGGGCACACACCGACGACAACCACGCTTGGGTAGAAGTTTGGATTGATGGTAAGTGGCAATTCCTCGGCGCTTGCGAGCCAGAACCAGTGCTAAACCTCGGTTGGTTTAATGCTCCGGCATCGCGAGGTATGATGATGCACACCAAGGTGTTTGGCCACTACGAAGGTCCGGAAGATGTGATGAGCAAGAGCAACTGCTATACCGAAATCAATGTTACCGACAATTATGCTCCTACAGCTAAGGCTGTGGTTCGCACCGTAAATACCAAGGGCAAGCCAGTATCGGCACAAGTAGATTTCAAGGTGTATAACTACGCCGAACTCTACACCGTTTGCCGTAAGCAGAGCGATGCAAATGGCTATACATACGTTACCAGCGGACTTGGCGACCTTGTGGTATGGGCTTCGAAAGACAATGCGTTCGGCATCAAGAAGGTAAGTGTGGGTCGCGAAGACACCGTAGTGGTGGTTCTCGACAAGAAGCAAGGCTTCGAAGGCACCATTCAGCTCGACCTTATTCCACCAGTGGAACGTAATACCGTGCCACCGTTGACACAAGAGCAAATCGACCATAACAAGCGCCGATTCGTGACCGAAGACTCGATTCGTGGCTTGTATGAGGCTACATTCTATAACGAAGCATCGGCAAAGAAGATGGCTTTGATGTGGAATTTGCCAGAAGATAAGATAGTTCACTTCCTTGTGGGTGCTCGTGGCAACCATGCCACTATCGAAGGCTTTATTCAGAAAGCCGACGATAAGATTAAGGCTCTCAACCTGCTCGACGTAATCTCGGAGAAAGACCTTCGCGACGTGAGCATGGATGTGCTTCTCGACCACTATTATAACACTATCGACCTTGGCGACGACTCTAAGTTCTACTTCGAATATGTGATGAATCCTCGCATCGATAACGAAATGATTGAACCATATAAGGCATATCTTCGTGATGCATTCAAGGATCTCGACGTAGATGCATTCCGTGCCGACCCATATAAGTGGGCTGACTGGGTGAAGCAGAACATTCATGTAGTGGCTGATTGGAATCCTCAAAACTTGCGCATGATGCCAACCAATGTGTGGGATAACCGCTACACCGATGCTGAATCGCGCAACTTGTTCTTCGTGGCTGGTGCTCGCGCTTTGGGCATCTACGCACGCAAGGATATGGTGACCGGCAAGGTGCAATGGGCTAATGCTAACGGCGAATGGCACGATGTGCAATTTGAGGCTGCCAAGCAAGTGAACGTGAAGCAAGGCGAACTCTGCACTTCATACACCAAGGCAGGACGCCTCGACGATCCTAAATACTATTACCACTTTACTTTGTCGAAGATTGTGAACGGTCGTCCAGAACTTCAGAACTATCCAGAGGAAGGCTACGATGCAATCTTAAAGAATGGCGCAAAGATGGACGTTGGCAATTACCTAATGACTTCAGGAACTCGTTTGGGCAATGGTGGCGTGTTGGCACAATTAAACTTCTTCAATATTGCAGCCGACAAGAAGACCAACACCGAGCTGGTGATTCGTCAGAGCCAGACCGACGTGCAAGTGATAGGTAACTTCAACAGCGAAGACAAATACTATGACTTGACTTCGAAGAGCGAAAAATCGCTACTTTCTACCACTGGTCGCGGGTTCTATATCTTAGGTTTGATTAATCCTACTCACGAACCAAGTAACCACGCCCTCCACGACATAGAGCAATATGTGGAAGACTATAACAAGTGGGGACAAAAGATTATGCTTCTCTTCGCCGACGAAGAAAATGCTAATCGCTTCAAGGGAACAGAATTCAAGAAATTGCCTGAAACTGTGGTATTCGGCACCGATATCAATGGCGCAATAGCTGCAGAAATTAAGCAAGCATTGAACCTATCGAGCAACGAACGCCCAATATTTATCATTGCCGATACCTTCAACCGTATAGTATTCGTATCGCAAGGCTATACCATCGGTCTTGGAGAGCAGATGATAAATGTGATACATCGTCTCGAAGAAAAGTAATTTGACCCATTTGGTCATCAAATAATAGTT
>CALZAF010000185.1 GCA_945612775.1 uncultured bacterium
GTTTTCGCATCTTTCAGGTGCCTCTTGTGGGGTGGCAAGAGGTCCAGGGGTTACGCTATCGCTCCCTCTGTGTGGTGCTAACCATAAATCAACGTCTCCGACGTTGTGCTGCGGTCGCGCCATCCGTTAGATAGCCATATCAGGTGAATCTGTTGGATCTGTGTGAGATATTGTTACCGATGCGGCATGGCTAAGGTAATCATTCCGGTGCTGCCCAGAACCAATCGCCGTCGCAAGTGGCTTTTTGCACACTGAAGCCGGTGATGTTGGCATTCTCGGGCAGCAAGGTGATGCGGTGACTCACATTCTGCTCAGTGCCGAAGCCATAGTGAGTGCATATCTCTATGGCATAGGCGTTCTTGGTCATATACTCATCGAGGTAGTAGTCCTTGGTCGATTTAGTCTCGTTGTTCCAGTTGGCTTCGTCATTGAGCACGTATGGCTCTCCGGCAAGGCGGCGTTCGCGAAACTCCTTCATGCCGAGCAGATTACCATTCTCGTCGGTTATCCACGAATTGTGGGTAGGATCCATCCAAATCCAACGTTTAAGCGTACGGCTATATACCATATTTATCACGTGGCAATCGCTCTTATAGTCGCGAGGATAGCAGGTAATGAAACGCGACTTAAAGCCCATGGCGAGGTAGCACTCATTGAGCACGGTGGCAAGACCGCGGCAGTTTAGCCCTCGCGAGCCGTCGGCGCAAGCGTTGTCTAAGTCGATGGCATTCATAGCACCGGGATTGGCGTGCATACCGTCGTGGCGTATGCGATTGTGGATAAAGGTAAGGATTCTCTTGATTTTAGATATTTCATCGCCTCCGGCAGCCACGCTGTCAAGATTGAAATGGCGGCGCACCATCACAAGTCCGGGATTGCTGGCATCGGCGTATGTGATGCGAGGCAGTGTGTCGCGGCGCTCGCTCACGCGGTAATCTCCGCCTCGGTGAAGCACATATTCATAGTCGAAATTCTCGCGCATATCGGCCACTATCTGTTTATATTGCTCGGTGTTGCGGATATTATTCAAGTCGGTATCTTCGGCAGCATGCTTATAGTCGTGCCAACCGTTATCGTAGGCAATCGACAAGCAGTTAAGAGCCTTATCAGTCTGTCCTGCAAGCGAATACATGCAAGCAGCATCATAATTGAGCAGCGCCTTGTTCGATGCGTAGGCTTGGGCAAATTCAGTCTTTATGCTGTCGGGGAGCGATTCATTCAGTGCAAGCATCTCGTTGATTATGTCCTCCGCCTTGGCATAATCCTTCTTCTGATAAAGTTCATCGTAATAACCTTCATATTTCGACTGAATCTGTTTGCCAAATTCTCTAAGTAAGTCCATCGATGATTGAGCATCGGCGGTAGCACATGCAGCAAAGGCCATCATTGCAGCCATAAGCCATCGCATTGTAGTTTTCATAATAGTCTTCATTTTCTTAAAGCCATTGATTTAAAATTTTATTGACAAATTTAGCAATTTCATCAAACAAAGTCACGCCTTTTGCGTAATTTTCTTGATTATGTGGCAATTCTGCCTAATGCACCCCAAGGCACGCACCGACACCCCATTAAGCTCCTAAAATTAGTGCCGATTGTCGTAGCTTTCCCATATCAATCCTCAAGATTTAAAAAATGCCACCTAATTCCGGTTTGGCGACCAAACGACCGATACGACGCCAAAACAATTTTGTTCAACTATTAATCTTTTAATTTATTATCATCCGATTTCTCTTGAAAGCGCTGCATAATCACGGCGCAAGAGGCATCGCCGGTAATCGACATTGTGGTACGCGCCATATCCACTATGCGGTCTATTCCGGCAGCTATGGCTACACCCTCTATGGGTATTCCTGCCGAGGCAAACACCATTGCCATCAGCGCCAACGACCCTCCCGGAACGCCCGGAGTGCCTATCGAGGCTATCGTTGCCGACATGGCTATGGCAAGATATTGATGCATATTCAGGTCGATGCCGCAGCAAGTGGCTATGAACACCGATGTTACGCCCAGATATATCGCCACACCGTCCATATTGATGGTAGCGCCCAGCGACAGCACGAAGCTGCCCAAATCTTTCTTCACGCCCAAGCGCTCGGTGCACTGCATCGTGTAGGGCAGCGTGGCAACCGACGAGTCGCTCGAAAAGGCAAAGAGCATAGCAGGAGCCATTTCACGGAAGAATCGCAGCGGATTGATGCGCGCCAGCACTGCCACGCACACGGCATACACCAGCACGGCATGAATGAAGAAGCATAGGTAGTCGGCACCGATAAGCACGGCATACGACCCCAGCACCTTCGGTCCATTTACTGCCACCACCGGCATAAGCATGCAGAACACGCCTATGGGCGACAAAGCAAGTATATAGCCCAAAATCTTAGTAATCACCGCATTGAAGCTAAGCACCACCTCGCGCAACGCTTTGCCCTTATCGCCCACATGCACTATTGCCACGCCCACAAGCACGGCTATCACTATCACCTGCATCATGCTCATGGTGTAGATGGGCTCCAGGATATTTTTGGGGAAGAAATTCACTATTTGGTCGATAAATGTCACTCGCGCCACCTCAGATACCTCAGCATCGGCGCTGATGGCAATTATGGGGAAATAGCCCTTCATGAGCGTTGACACAGTCAGTCCGAGCGCCACGGCAAACACGGTGGTGCACATAAAATAAATCAACGCGCGAACGCCCAACCGCCCCACTTTCTTCACATCTTGCATCTCCATAATGCCGCAGATGATAGAAAACATCACCAGCGGAACCACCACAAACTTGAGCAAATTGAGGAAAATGGTGCCAAAAGGCTTTACATAGGTCTCGGCAAAGTCAACGTAGCCCTGCATGGCATATCCCACCAGGCAGGCAGCCACAAGTGCTATGAGAATCTGTGCCGTAAGCGACAATTTCCGTAGTATCTTCATTTCGTATTCAGCAGTTAGGGGTTTTATTCTAAAAGCGAGTGAATTACACCGCCTCTACGCAAAGTTAACACTATTGCATCAAAAAAGCACAAAAAAATTTTATGCTTCTCATTAGATATTTTAACTAATATTTCGTAAGTTTGTACTTTGATACACGAAATAAGTGGACATACTTATAGAGCAACACTAAAACTACAAATCTATGGAAAAGTACAACCTCACACCTCAGCAGGAAGAGGAAATGATAAATAATGCATATCAAAATCTCCTCAATGGCTATCTGGCGAGCAATCACCGCAAGAAAGTGGAGATAATAGACCGCGCATTTAAATTTGCCAAGTCGGCGCACGCAGGCATACGCCGCCGCTCGGGCGAACCCTACATCATGCACCCCATCGAGGTGGCTCGCATCGTGAGCCAAGAGATTGGACTTGGATCTACATCCATCTGCTCGGCGTTGCTCCACGACGTGGTGGAGGACACCGACTACACCGTTGAGGACATCGAGGCGCAATTCGGCAAGAAGATAGCCGAAATCACCGAAGGACTTACCAAAATCTCGGGCGGTATCTTCGGCGACAAGGCTTCGGCTCAAGCCGAAAACTTCCGCAAACTGCTTCTCACCATGAGCAGCGACATCAGAGTGGTGCTCATCAAGATGGCCGACCGCCTGCACAATATGCGCACTCTGGGCTCCATGGTGCCAAGCAAGCAATACAAGATTGCCGGCGAAACGCTCTATATCTATGCCCCACTGGCTCACCGCTTGGGCCTGTTCGCCATCAAGACCGAACTCGAAGACCTGAGCTTCAAATATGAGCACCCCGACGTGTATAAAAACATAGCACAGAAAATTGCCGACAGCGAGCAGTCGCGAAACGACCTTTTCGAACGCTTCTCGGCTCCTATTCGCGAACGACTCTCGCGCATGGGTCTGAAATATGAGATGCGCGCCCGCGTGAAGTCGGTTTATTCTATCTGGAACAAGATGGAGACCAAGCATGTGCCATTTGAGGAAGTATATGACCTATATGCAGCCCGAATAGTGTTCGACTGCCCTAAGGACGCCGAAGAAAAGCACATCTGCTGGAACATATATAGCGAAATCACCGACCTCTACCGCTTGCATCCCGAGCGCACCCGCGACTGGATTAGCACGCCTAAAGCCAACGGCTATCGCGCCCTGCACCTCACCGTGATGGGTCCCGACGGCAACTGGGTGGAAGTGCAGATTCGCAGCCGCCGAATGGACGAACTCGCCGAACGAGGATTCGCTGCTCACTGGAAATACAAGGTTGGCGAAGGCGAAGAGGAGAAAGAGCTCGGAAAATGGCTCCAAACCATCGAGGACATCCTCAAAAGCCCCGAACCTAATGCGCTCGACTTCCTCGACACCATCAAGCTCAACCTTTTCAGCTCCGAAATCGTGGTATTTACCCCTAAGGGCGAACTCATCACGCTGCCTAACGGCGCTTCGGTGCTCGACTTGGCTTATACACTGCACTCCGACCTCGGCAACCACTGCATAGCCGGTAAGGTGAACCACAAATTGGTGCCTCTGTCGCACAAACTCAAGAGCGGCGACCAAGCCGAAGTGCTCACTTCGCACTCTCAGCAGCCGCAGCCCGAATGGGAGGCGTTCCTCGCCACCGCCAAGGGCAAACAGCGCCTTCGCGCCGCCCTACGCCGCGACCACCGTCACATCACTGCCGAAGGCGAAGAACTGCTCAAACGATTCCTCGAGGAAAA
>CALZAF010000186.1 GCA_945612775.1 uncultured bacterium
TAGCCATAAGACCACGCATACCAGAGAGCTGACGAATCTGGTCCTTAGAACCACGAGCACCCGAGTCGAGCATCATATACACTGAGTTGAAGCCCTGCTGGTCGCTCGACAGCTTCTTCATCACGATGCTTGTCAACTCGTTGTTGACGTGTGTCCAAATATCGATTACCTTATTATAACGTTCGTTGTTGGTAATGAAACCCATGTTGAAGTTGTTCATAACCTCTTCTACCTGAGCATCACCTTCTGCCACAAGTGCAGCCTTTTCTTCTGGGATGATGATATCGCCAAGGTTGAACGACAAGCCGCCCTTGAACGCCATATAATATCCCATATTCTTGATATCATCGAGGAACTTAGCGCTTCGTGGCACACCGCAGTTCTTAATAACTCGGCTAATGATGCCGCGCAACGACTTCTTAGAGATAATCTCGTTGATATAACCTATTTCCTTAGGAACAAGCTTGTTGAACAATACTCGACCTACCGAGGTGTTTTCCTTGAGCACCTTCACTTGGTTGCCGTTTTCGTCGATGTCGTCAACAACTACCGAAACGATTGACTGAAGTGTCACCTTGCCCTCGTTGTAAGCGATTTCTGCTTCTTCTGGGCCGTAGAACTTCAAGCCTTCGCCCTTTTGACCTGGGCGCAACTTAGTGATATAGTACAAGCCGAGCACCATGTCCTGCGATGGCACGGTGATAGGCTCACCGTTGGCAGGATTGAGGATGTTGTGCGAACCGAGCATAAGCAACTGTGCCTCGAGAACTGCCTCGTTGCCAAGTGGCAAGTGAACAGCCATCTGGTCACCGTCGAAGTCGGCATTGAACGCCGTACATGCCAATGGGTGGAGCTGGATAGCCTTACCCTCGATCATGCGTGGCTGGAATGCTTGAATACCAAGGCGGTGAAGTGTAGGAGCACGGTTCAATAGCACTGGGTGACCCTTCATTACGTATTCAAGGATATCCCATACTACTGGTTCCTTGCGGTCAACTATCTTCTTAGCGCTCTTCACAGTCTTCACAATGCCGCGCTCTATGAGCTTGCGGATTACGAATGGCTTGTAAAGTTCGGCTGCCATAAGCTTAGGAATACCGCACTCGTGCATCTGGAGCTCAGGACCTACCACGATAACCGAACGAGCCGAATAATCGACACGCTTACCGAGAAGGTTCTGACGGAAACGGCCTTGCTTACCCTTCAAGCTATCAGAAAGCGACTTGAGCTGGTGATTACCTTCGCTCTTAGCTGCGCTTGCCTTGCGAGAGTTGTCGAGCAATGAATCTACAGCCTCCTGAAGCATACGCTTTTCGTTGCGCAGAATCACTTCTGGAGCCTTGATTTCGATAAGGCGCTTCAAACGGTTGTTGCGGATAATAACGCGACGATAGAGGTCGTTCAAGTCGCTGGTAGCGAAACGTCCACCGTCGAGTGGCACCAATGGACGCAATTCTGGTGGGATAA
Source organism: uncultured bacterium (assembly GCA_945612775.1). Lineage (GTDB taxonomy): Bacteria > Bacteroidota > Bacteroidia > Bacteroidales > Muribaculaceae > SFTJ01. The sequence goes on from CALZAF010000186.1 coordinate 1,468, forward strand.
CAGGTATCACCTTGAGAATCATCCATTCTGGCTTATTTATTTTGCGTGATGAGCGGAATGCTTCTACCACCTGAAGGCGCTTCAAAGCCTCGTTCTTGCGCTGTTGCGAGCCTTCCTTGCCAGCAGTGTCGCGGAGTTCATACGACAATTTGTCGAGGTCGATATTGCAGAGCAAATCTTGGATGGCTTCGGCACCCATCTTGGCAACGAACTTATTAGGATCGTTGTCGTCGAGCAGATGGTTGTCGGCTGGCAACTTGTCGACGATTTCGAGGTATTCGTCTTCAGTAAGGAGGTCGAGACGTTCGTATGAACGACTATCCTTGTCGTCCTTCGAGCCACCAAAGAATTCTGGGTTGGCTGCAGGACCTGGGTTGAGCACGATATAGCGTTCGTAGTAGATTACTGAATCGAGTTTCTTAGATGGAAGGCCCAACAAGTAACCTATCTTATTAGGCAACGAGCGGAAATACCAGATGTGAGCCACTGGCACCACCAATTGGATGTGACCAGAACGCTCGCGACGAACTTTCTTCTCAGTCACCTCTACACCACAACGGTCGCACACAATGCCCTTGTAGCGGATTCTCTTGTACTTACCGCAGTGACATTCGTAGTCCCTTACAGGACCGAAAATGCGCTCGCAGAAGAGGCCATCGCGCTCTGGCTTGTAGGTACGGTAGTTGATGGTTTCTGGCTTGAGCACTTCACCAAACGAGTTTTCGAGAATTGAGTCGGGCGATGCCAAGCCAATCGAAATCTTGGTGAATGTGTTCTTTACTTTATTGTCTTTTCTAAAAGCCATTTGTTTAATTCTTTTTATTAAAAGAGTTAATTTATTATCGTAGGTTGGGCATGCCCTCGCCGTGTTGCCGGCTGCAGGGCATGCTTATCTACTCGTTTTCTTATTCCAAATTGATGCTTAGACCCAAACCACGGAGTTCGTGTAATAGCACATTCAGTGATTCAGGGATACCAGGGGTTGGCATTGGATCGCCCTTAACAATGGCTTCATACGCCTTGCTGCGGCCAACCACATCATCACTCTTAACAGTAAGAATTTCTTGAAGCACGTGCGAAGCACCGAAGGCCTCGATGGCCCAAACTTCCATTTCTCCGAAGCGCTGACCACCAAACTGTGCCTTACCACCAAGAGGTTGCTGTGTGATAAGTGAGTACGGGCCAATGCTACGTGCGTGCATCTTATCTTCTACCATGTGGCCAAGCTTTAGCATATAGGTCACACCCACTGTAGCTGGCTGGTCGAAGCGTTCGCCTGTGCCGCCGTCGTACAGATAAGTCTTACCATAGCGTGGAAGGCCAGCCTTGTCGGTCCAGTGATTCAAGTCGTCTAGGCTTGCACCGTCGAAGATTGGTGTAGCAAAATTCACACCGCACTCACGACCTGCCCAACCAAGAACAGCTTCGAAAATCTGACCGATATTCATACGAGAAGGCACACCAAGTGGGTTCAATACGATATCCACAGGAGTACCATCCTCAAGGAATGGCATATCTTCTTGACGTACCACGCGCGACACGATACCCTTGTTACCGTGACGACCTGCCATCTTATCACCTACGCCTATCTTGCGCTTCTTGGCGATGTAAACCTTACCTGTCTGCATTACGCCCGATGGCAATTCGTCGCCCACTTGATAGTCGTCTTTCTTGCGGTGCATTTCGGCTGTCCATTCCTTCGACTTGCGTAGGTAATTCATCACGCAACGATGAATCAAGTCGTTGGTATGAGCGTCGGTAGTCCACTTAACCAAGTTGATAGATGGATAATCGATATCCATAAGCACTTGAGCAGTGAATGGAGCGCCCTTAGGGATAACATCGATGCCCAAGAAGTCCTTCACACCCTGCGATTCCTTGTCCTTGGTGAGAACGAGGAGCTTCTCCACGAGTGTCTTCTTCAATTCATCTTGCTTAGCCTGATATTCGGCTTCGATGTCGGCCAAAGTGGTGTCTCTTGTGCCGCGTTTGCGCTTTGCAGCGCGTTGATATAGCTCGGTAGCGATAATCACACCCTTAAGCGATGGAGTGGCCTTGAGCGATGCGTCCTTCACATCGCCAGCCTTGTCGCCGAAGATGGCGCGGAGCAACTTTTCTTCTGGAGTTGGGTCGCTCTCGCCCTTAGGAGTGATTTTACCGATTAGAATGTCGCCAGGACCCACATGAGCACCTACGCGAACGATACCGCGTTCGTCGAGGTCCTTAGTAGCGTCCTCGCTGACGTTAGGAATATCACTTGTGAGTTCTTCCATACCGCGCTTAGTTTCGCGAACGTCGAGTGTGTATTCATCCACGTGAACCGAAGTAAGGATGTCTTCACGCACCATACGCTCGTTGAGCACGATAGCGTCCTCATAGTTGTAACCCTTCCAAGGCATGTAAGCCACCTTGAGGTTGCGACCGATAGCAAGTTCACCACCAGCTGTAGAGTAACCCTCAGTGAGGATATCGCCCTTCTTCACACGCTGACCCTTGTCGCACATAGGACGAAGGTCGATAGTGGTGCTCTGGTTGGTCTTGCGGAACTTAGGAAGATTATATGTCTTAACAGCGTCGTCGAATGAGATAAACTCTTCTTCTTCGCTGCGGTCGTAGCGAATCTTAATAGTAGATGCATCTACATATTCTATTACGCCATCGCCCTCGGCTTGAATCTGAGTGCGAGAGTCGTAAGCAAGCTGAGCTTCGATGCCGGTACCCACGATAGGAGCCTCGGTGCGGATCAATGGCACAGCCTGACGCATCATGTTCGAACCCATCAACGCACGGTTAGCGTCGTCGTGTTCAAGGAATGGAATCAATGCAGCGGCGATTGATGCAATCTGCACTGGAGATACGTCCATAAGCTCTACCTGATCAGGAGCCACTACTGGGAAGTCGGCGTCGAGACGAGCCTTTACCTTCTTGCGGATGAATGTACCATCATCGTTAAGTGGTGCATTACCCTGAGCGATGATCTTGTCATTCTCCATTTCGGCGGTCATGTAAACTACCTCGTCGTTGCTAAGGTTTACCTTGCCTTCGCTCACCAAACGGTAAGGAGTTTCGATAAATCCGAGCTTATTGATCTTTGCATAAACGCAAAGCGACGAAATAAGACCGATGTTTGGACCTTCAGGAGTTTCGATAGGACACAGACGGCCATAGTGAGTGTAGTGCACGTCACGAACCTCGAAACCGGCACGGT
>CALZAF010000187.1 GCA_945612775.1 uncultured bacterium
TACGCTGCTTCGACCACTTATATTGCATAACATTATACCAAAGTTCAATAACTGACGAAGCCTTTCGCTACTATTCAACAATGAAAGAGTTAACCGAACTAACAGGTTCACTATTCTCCCCGATGCCTACCGAGGTAAAGGGTAACATTCACTGCATTAACAATCCTGAAAAAGATCCTCGCGGATACGCAACTGCATCGTCGGTTACTCACAAGCGTTTATTTGTCTATAACGAAGAAATCCAACTTCGACGAGAATATCCTCGCGACTATATACCTGGCGGACATTTTCATCTAAATCAAGACCTATTAAACGAAGGTTATGTGTTATGGAGCAAAAAGCTGGAAAATAGAAAAGAAGAAGATGATCGTCTGTATTACCCCTGGGCTTGCAACTGTCAAAAAGCAAGTACAAAAATCAAACCCGAATGGTGGCCTAACGACCTTGAATAGGTCTTTGCCTCCATTCAATACAGCATAAACTAATTTATGGACAAACGGATTACTCTAATATTACTCACTATTGTTGCACTAAGCAGTTGCATCGATGAATATGAAATAAGCGACGAGCAGCTGCTTAATTCCGGGCTAAATTCACTCTATATCGATGGGCGAATCTTGGTCGGGGCAATGTCGTATGTCTATATCGAAGAGCCAATTTCTCTAAACTCACCAGATTTAGCTAAATTCGTGGAAAATGCCACCGTAACTCTTATCGGCGACAACGGTTACGATAGCGGCGCCATAACTTATGACAAAGATTCCTATCGCTACGACATCGACACCTACGACATAGATCCTAACGCAAAATACAAGATTATAGTTAACCATAACGGCAACACCTACGAGTCGGAATATTTGGTCAGCAATCCAGCGCCAGAAATCAAAAATCTCTACTACACTCAAGACCAGTTATCTAATAGCTTGATCTTTTATGTAGATGCTGATGGTACCGACAGTTCTCATAATTTTATGTGGACATATGATGAAGATTTCGAAGTGCATGCCACAGTAAATATGCTTTACACCATGCACGATACGGGCTATATTCTCAGATACGACCCCGAAGCCTTCCCCGAACTCGACAAGGAGAATGGCTATAATCCATATCTGTATTGCTGGTCGCATCATAATTCTACAGAGATTGACGTGTATTCCACTGCCAATCTCACTGAAAACGTGGTAAAAATGCACGAAGTGACACGAATTAACGTAAGCAGTTCTCGGTTCAACCACCTCTACTGCATGACACTATATCAGAGCGTTATAAGCGACGAAGCATATAGCTATTATAGCACGATGAAGAAGCTTGTGGAACTCACAGGCAGTCTGTTTTCGCCTATGCCAAGCGACGTGAAAGGCAATATTCACTGCACTAAAGGAAGCGGCTCCGACCCGCGTGGATACATCACCGCTTCACAGGTCTCATCTAAGAGATTGTTTGTAGATAACAAAGATATCAAACTTAAGCGAACCATTGAACGCGACTACATGCCTGGCAGTCTATTTAAGTTAGACAGTCCCGACCCAAGATTTGGCTGGGGTTACGTTCTTTGGGGACCCAAACTCACGGACAATGAAGAGAATAAACTTCGCTTATATTACCCGTGGGCATGCAACTGCCAAAAGGTAAGCACAAAGATTAAGCCCGACTGGTGGCCTAACGACCTCGAATAAGCCGCCATAGCTTTTCAATCAAAACAATATAACATATCTTAATGATAATAACAGAAAACTAAAATACCACTATGAAACTAAAACGAATAATCCTAAGCGTTTGCACGGCGATACTTGTAGCCTCGGCAGCCTCGGCACAGCGCGTGGTGCTCGAGAGTCAGCCGCTCGACAAAGCCTTGACTGCAATCAGCATCAAAACCGGAGCCAAAGTCTATTGGAAGCCCACCGATGTGCAGAACATAACCATAAAGCGCACCGAAGGCGATGCCGCCAAATTGGCTGACCTATTCGGCGACATGCTCAGCGGCACCGGGCTCAAAGCCACTTTCTCTGCCGACGGCAAATCGGTATTTATAGCCAAAGGTAATTTCTTGGTTAGCGACGTGGCTGCTTTGAGCCAAACATCTGCAATCGCAAATGGCAAAGAAAGCGAACTGCTTCACGACACACCTATCGAGGAAAACTACGACGAGGATTTCGACGACAGCGAAATATATTATCAGCTTGCCGAACTCGATGTTACCGCCAATCGCCTCGACAACGTGCGCAACGTGGCTATGGGCGTGCATAAGATTACAGCTGAAGAGATGCTTACCATTCCCACTGCCTTTGGCGAAATGGACATTATAAAGGTGATTCAGACTCTGCCCGGCGTGAAATCGCTCGGCGAAGGCACAAGCGGATTTAGCGTGCGTGGCGGAGCCACCGACCAGAACCTCGTGCTTTTCAACGACAACACCATTTATAACCCCAACCACCTGTTCGGATTCTTCTCTGCCATCAACGGCAATATAGTTGACAACATTGAGCTATATAAGTGCAATATTCCATCGCAATATGGCGGCCGACTGTCAAGCGTGCTCGACATCAATAGCAAACGAGGCAACAAGCAGAAATACACCGGTAATGCAAGCATCGGTGTGCTCGCAAGCAGCCTTAACCTCGAAGGTCCTATCGTGAAGGACCGAACTTCGCTGCTGCTAAGTGCTCGTGCTTCTTATTCCGACTGGATTCTGGGATTAATTCCTGAAAAAAGCGGCTATAAGAACGGTAGAGCAGGATTCTACGACGCCAACCTCGTGCTGTCGCACAAATTCACCTCGCTCGACCACCTTCACGTGAGCGGCTATTACAGCCACGACCGATTCAAATTCGAAGAAGGTCAGAAATATGCCTATTGCAACGCCAACGCCTCGATGAAGTATGTGCACCTATTCGGCGGCGAATCGCCTCTCGAAATCACAGGCGGTATGGACCACTACGACTACTCCACTTCGGAATATTTCAACCCCTACGATGCCTACACCCTCTCCTATCGCATCAACCAATTCTTCGGCAAAGGCGATTTCACACTCAAGACACTCGATAAGCACCAGCTACGCTTCGGCGCAAGCGCCACCTACTATGATGTAATGCCAGGCAAAACCGAACCCTACAGCTCGGAATCGCTCTACAAATTCCAGCAGCTGCAGGACGAGAACGCTCTCGAAGCCGCTGCCTACATCAACGAGGAATGGACCGTAACCGACCGCTTCTCGCTTAGCGCCGGCGTGCGTCTGAGCCTATTCCAAGCCATGGGACCTCGATCATACTACACCTATGCCGACGGCGAACTCCCCACTGAGAGCAACATGAGAGAGCAAGTAACCAAAAGCGGCAACATCAAGACCTATATGGGTCCGGAATTCCGCGGATCGCTGCGCTACATGATTACCCCCGACCTCTCAGTGAAAGCCGGCATCAACTCGATGCGTCAATACATACACAAGATTAGCAACACACTGGTGCCATCGCCTACCGACATCTGGAAACTCTCCGATGCCAACATCACCCCGCAGACCGGCATTCAGTATGCTCTCGGCTTGTATCACAACTTCGAAAACGGCAACATCGAAACCAGCATCGAAGGCTACTACAAGACGATGAACGACTATCTCGACTATCGCAGCGGCGCCATTCTGCTCATGAACGACCACCTCGAGACCGATGTGCTGCCTACCCAAGGTTTTGCCTACGGCGTGGAATTGATGGTGAAGCGCTCTAAAGGCAAACTCAATGGCTGGGCAAGCTACACCTACAGCCGCACCAAGCTGCGCCAGAACGACCCTCGCATCACATTCCCTACCAACAACGGCGACTGGTATGCTTCCGACTACGACCGTCCTCACGAATTCAAACTCGTGGGCAACTACCAGTTTACTCAGCGTTATAGCATATCGTTCAACACCGACTTCAGCACCGGACGACCTCTCACCGTGCCCGTCGCTAAGTATTTCGACAACACTATCAACAGCTACACTTTCTTCTACTCCGACCGAAACTCTACCCGCATGCCTAACTACTTCAGAATGGACCTTGCTTTCAACGTAAAGCCCACTCACCGACTCAATGCACGCCTCCACACATTCTTCACCATCGGCGTGTATAACGTCACCGCACGAAAGAACGCTTATTCGATATTCTTCCGCAGCGAAAACGGCATTATCAAAGGCTACAAGATGTCGGTATTCGGTTGCCCTATTCCTTACATTTCATTCAATGTCAAATTCTAAAAAATGCCCTTCTGCAATATGAAAAATTTAATTTCTGCTCTTGTTTTGCTTCTGGGCATATTTGCAGCCCAGGCTCAAAAGCCTTTCAAAGAATTTATCTACGCCCAAACCGACAAAAATTTCTATCTTGCCGGCGAACGAATTTGGGTGAAGCTCTATAACCTCGACGAGAACAACAATCTGCGCCAAGGAAGCCGCGTGGCTTATGTGCAACTCGTGGGCGACACGCCTAACACCATACAGTGCGTGCTCGAAATGGACAGCGCCTCAGCCGACGGCGTGCTCGAACTGCCTTTCACCGTTGCCAGCGGACGTTATAAGCTCTGCGCCTACACTCGCAATATGCTCAACATGGGCGAAGAAGCCATTTTTTCTAAAACGATTCATGTGTTCAACCCTCTGCGCTACGACAA
>CALZAF010000188.1 GCA_945612775.1 uncultured bacterium
CCCACGCCCGGAATCATGCTTGCGAGGTCCTTGAGGTTACCCATCTTCTTGATTTGCTGAATCTGGTTGATGAAATCGTCGAAGTCGAATTGATTCTTGGCAATCTTCTTTTGGAGTTTGCGAGCTTCTTCTTCGTCGTATTGCTGCTGCATGCGGTCAACGAACGACACGATATCACCCATGCCCAAGATTCGGTCAGCCATACCAGCAGGGCGGAATGGGTCGATGGCTTCCATCTTTTCGCCAGTACCCACAAATTTGATAGGCTTATTTACCACGGTGCGGATAGAGAGGGCAGCACCACCGCGGGTATCGCCATCGAGCTTGGTGAGCACCACGCCGTCGAAGTCGAGGCGGTCGTTGAACTCCTTAGCGGTGTTCACAGCGTCCTGACCAGTCATGGCATCTACCACAAACAGGGTTTCGGTAGGGTTGATAGCCTTCTTGATGGCTTCGATTTCGTTCATCATCTGCTCATCCACAGCCAAGCGGCCGGCGGTATCCACAATCACGAGGTCGAGGTTCTGCTTACGAGCCTCGTCGATGGCGTTGAGGGCAATCTTAACAGGGTCGTTGCTCTCGGGTTCTGAATATACAGGCACGCCAATCTGTTCGCCGAGCACCTTAAGCTGCTCGATAGCGGCAGGACGATAAACGTCGCAAGCCACGAGCAATGGGCGTTTGCCCTTATCGTGCTTAAGTTTGTTGGCAAGCTTGCCGGTGAAGGTGGTTTTACCCGAACCTTGCAGACCCGACATGAGGATAACTGCAGGTTTGCCTTCAACGTTGAATGGCGCTTGTTCGCCACCCATCAATATTGTCAGCTCGTCGTGAACGATTTTTACCATCAATTGGCTTGGGTTGACCGAGGTGATAACGTTCTGACCAAGAGCCTTTTCCTTAACGGTATCGGTGAAGTGTTTAGCAACATTGTAGTTGACATCGGCGTCGAGCAAAGCGCGGCGCACTTCCTTCATGGTTTGTGCCACGTTGATTTCGGTAATCTTGCCTTCGCCTTTTAAGACCTTAAACGATCTTTCGAGTTTCTCGCTTAAATTATCAAACATTGTAAGTATCTATTTTTTTGTATTTAATTATCAAATAATGAATTAGTGCCGGGCAAAAGTCAAGCTGCAACGCGTGGAGCAGAGCCCAAGCGAGTGCCTACAAAGGGGCATAATTACCCACACTAATAAAAATCTTTGCAAAATAAGCATTTATTTGTGATTTACACAAATCGCAGTGGCGATAACTTGCGCCATAAGCCTAAAAAGCGCCGGTCGAAAAGCCGAAAAATGACGCATAACTAAGCAAAATTATGAAAAATAATATTAAAATCGAAACAAAACAGGGCTAATTTGCTTAAAAGAACCTACAACGAACGGAAATATGCGCAAAAAGTGCGAAAAATTTCGTAACTTTGTGACGGATTTTTATTTGAGGAAAATGGATTTTAACAAAGTATTATACGTCTCGCAGGAGATATCGCCTTATTTGCCAGCGTCGAAGTTGGCTAAATCGTGTGAGTATTTGCCGCAGCAGATACAGGAGGCGGGTTATGAAGTGCGTACGTTTATGCCTAAGTATGGGTTTATCAACGAGCGCCGTAATCAGTTGCACGAGGTGATACGCTTGTCGGGCGTGAATATCATAATCGATGACACCGACCACCCATTGGTGATAAAGGTGGCAACACTGCAGCCAGCACGCCTACAGGTCTATTTTATTTTCAATGATGACTATTTTGCAAAGAATATCACCAAAGACCTGGAGATAAACACCTCGCCCGACGACAACGATGAGCGCAGCATATTCTTCGTGCGCTCGGTGCTCGAAACGGTGAAGAAACTTCGTTGGGTGCCCGATGTGATACACTGTGCCGGATGGATTACAGCGCTCACCTCGGTGTATCTGAAGAACGTGTATAACGAAGACCCAACGTTCCGCGACGCTAAGGTGGTGTTCTCAATCTATGATAACGACCTGGTGGCACCTATGGATGTGCGCATGGCAGAAAAGCTTGCAGCCGACGGCGTGAGCGAAGCCAATACTGCAGATATCATGGGCAAGGCAGTGGATTACAAGGACCTTGTGAAGCTTGCCATCGCCAACAGTGACGGTATAATACAGCGATGCGAAACTTTGGATCCGGAATTGGAACAATATATCAAGGATTCGGGCAAGCCGTTTATCCCTTATACAGCCGATGAAATCGACCCTCAATCGTTGATAGATTTCTATAAATTGCTATAATTGCAGAATATGAAAAGAATTTTATGCTACGTAGCGAGCTTTATACTGCTGATGGCTGCGTATTCTTGTACGAATAACACAGAGGTGGGCAATTCACTCTCGGAAACTACAGTTAAGGTTGTGGTAGATTCGTCGTTTACCATTACAGGCGAGTCGCAACCCATACCGAGAGTCAAGGCGCGCACTGTGACACAGCTTTTGGGTGCTATCGAGGCAGACAATTATGGAAGTCTGTCGTCGGAAGTGGTGTCGGAAATGATGCCATCGGGCGAGCTGAACCTCGAAAACGTAGATGAATCGATGGTGGATGAAGTGCGCTTGTTGATGTTTGTTCGCGCAGGCGAAGGCTTTACCGGCGACTCGATTGTGCCAATGCGTATGACCGTGTATAACCTCATCAAGGAGCTGCCTGACCCAATCTATAGCGATTTCGACCCAGCCGGCTACTACGATTCGAGCAATCCGCTGGCTTCGGCAACATATACTGCAAGCGATATGGACAAGAGTACCGAAGACCGCCAATCGCACTTCTTGAGCTATTTCGACCAAACTACATATAACTATATGTATTACGAAATACGCGAGGCTCGCGTGAAATTGCCGTTGTCGGTAGGCCAGACAATAGTTAGAAAATATAAGGAATCGCCCGAATTGTTTAAGGATTTGGATAATTTCCGAAAGTTCTTCCCTGGATTCTACATTAAGAATTCGTTCGGTAGCGGTCGTGTGATGAGCTTCAACGATACCGAACTCGAAATCAAATTCCACCGCAAGTATAAGACCGATTTTGGCACCGATACCATCGTGGTTGATTCGGTAAGTTGCATGGCATCTACGCCAGAAATGCTCTCCAACAACATCATCAATATGCAGGTGTCGGAAAAGCTTAAGCAAAGAATCGCCAGCGGCGAAGCACTGCTTGTGGCACCACAAGGCTATCAGGTGGACGTTAGATTGCCTCTGAGTGAGATTATCGCCAAGTATAACCTCGGCGCAAACGATATGAAGGTGGTTAACCAAGTTCGCTTCGAAATTCCGGTTGAGGAAATAGAGAACATCTACGGTCTGACACCTCCAGCCAATGTGCTGATGGTGCGTTCGAGCGAGAAAGATGCCTTCTTCAACGAGCATAAACTTGCCGATGGCTGCCGCTCGTATGTGGGCACCTACGACGAAGACAACAAGAAATATGTGTTCTCCGAGATTCGCTCATATCTAATAGAAGTGCTCGATAGCGAAGATGGCTTGACTCCAGAAGATGAAATGGTGTCGATTATCCCAGTGGATATCACGCAAGAGCAAGTATCGTCGAGCTACTCATATTACTACGGCACAAGTTCGAGCAATATCCTCACAAAGGTGGCTCCAGCAGTTAGCAAGCCATCGATGGCACGATTGCTGCTCGACAAGGCAAAGATAGTGCTTAGCTTCACCGATCGCATAGCGCGCGAAGATTAAAAAAATTACAGGCAACACCGATGGTTGCCGCAACGATAAAAAAAGCCACCTAACGCCCCGAGCGGCGATATGGTGCACCAGCCACAATAGCTCAGTCGGTAGAGTATCTCATTCGTAACGAGACGGTCGCGGGTTCGAGTCCCGCTTGTGGCTCAAATGATTAACTGAGGGCACAGTCCCGAAATCTCAATGCCCCGCAAGGTTCGCGATTTTCGACCTTGCGGGGCATTTTTTGGTTTTATGTAGCTGGAGCGGTTTGGATTCCGCTTGTCGGGCATTTTTTAGGCAAATTTGTAGATGAACCACGCTAAAAATGTAACAATAGTTACTGAGTGTTAAAAACACCGATGGTAGGCGGATAGTGTGTATATTTGTAGTTAATTATTTCTGAGAGTAATAATTAATGTTACATAGAACATAAGTATCTATTATGCTTAATTCGATTGTTAGATTTTCGATACAGAAGAAACTATTTGTTGCGTTAACAACATTGTTTCTATTAATCGGCGGACTGTATGCCATGTTCACTCTGCCCATCGATGCAGTTCCCGACATTACCAACAACCAAGTGCAGATAGTGACGGTGTCGCCAACGCTTGCGCCACAGGAAGTGGAGCAGCTCATCACTATGCCAGTGGAAATATCGATGAGCAACATCATGAACGTGGAGGAGATTCGTTCGGTGTCGCGCTTTGGGTTGTCGCTGGTGACTGTGGTGTTTAAGGAGAGCGTTCCTACGCTGCAGGCGCGTCAGTTGGTGAATGAGCAGATACAATCAGTGGCAGGCGAGATACCGTCGGAACTCGGTACGCCCGAACTGATGCCTATTACCACCGGTCTGGGCGAAATATATCAGTATGTGCTCAGAGTGGATGAAAAATATA
>CALZAF010000189.1 GCA_945612775.1 uncultured bacterium
AAATCACTTGATTAGACGGCGTTTTCGCATCCTTCAGATGCCTCTTGTGGGGTGGTGGGTAGCCCAGGGGTTACGCTTCGCTCACCCCTGGCTATAAGCCTCAGCTTCGCCTCGGCCTTCGTTCCTTCAGAACGGTTAGCAAGTAGCTAAGTGGGTGTTTGTCAGCATCTCCGAAGCTGATTGGCGGGTGGTTGGATGGTGCAACACCACACCGGTCGCTTTGCTCCCTTTGTGTGGTGCTAACTATAAATCAACGTCTCCGACGTTGTGCTGGTGGTAGGCGATGGTAAATCTGTTGAATCTGTGTGAGATTTAGCCGAGGCGCCATCTGTTAGATAACCCTATCTGATAAATCTGGTGGATCTGTGTGAGATTATGTGATTGTGGAATCGAGGGTGCTTGAGAGAATCTGCGAAGCAGGTTACTTCTTCGAACTGCTGTGGTGGTGATGAAGGTGGTGGCGATGCATATATAGTGGCACCATATAGCGGCGCAACTGATGCAAAGCCCAGAAGTGGAACAGCAGGAATGCCACGATAGCGCCAATGGCGTTGGCAATGATGTCGTAGGGGTCGTAGGTGCGGCACTCGGTGAGCACAGTTTGCAGAATCTCAAAAAGGAGTCCGAAGGCAATGCATAAAAAGCAGAACACCAACTCGGTGCCCACCTTGGTGTGGTGCGGCATACGCGACTTGGCGTAATCGATGATATAGGCGCTGCAAAGTGCGAAATACATGATAAAATGGATTATCTTGTCGGCACCTTCGAAAAGTTTATATCTATTGATGTCGAGAGGATTGCTGTCGAGCGTTAAATACGCTATCAGCAGCAATACAATGGTTGATAGCACCCAATTCGGGAATACTTTAAGTAGTTTAGCTAAGCTTTTCATCACTATTTTTTTGTGGGTTACATTTATGTTACTGCAAAGTTAGGAAATATAATTCAATTAATAATCATAATGTCAATAAATTGTAACAATATTAATCATAAGATAATGTAAAACTGCAAAAGAACAACGTCAGCTAAGGCGGTTTTAACACAGATTGGCACAAAGTTTTTTGTATTTATACGCGTTTACTTTCAGATTGAAAGCGGATTGGGGCTTAAAATGCTTGATTTTTAATGCTGGGTATTGTTTTACTATCGGATTATTATTAATTTTGCAAAATAAATTGGAATCGAATTATTATTGATATTACAAGAAAGGAATTGCAAAACGAATAATTATGGCGGTAAATGCGAAATTTGCGACAAAGATAGGACTTGTGGCAGCTACGGTAGGGTCGGCGATAGGATTGGGCAATGTATGGCGATTTCCGAGTGAGACCCAGAGCAATGGCGGAGCTGCATTTCTTTTGGTATATCTTCTCTGCGTGTTGATATTGGGTATTCCGGTGATGCTTGCCGAGTTTGCGATAGGTCGCTCGGGTCAGAGCGACGCAGTGGGTAACTTCAAGTCGTTGACCCCCGACAAAAAGTGGTGGATGGCAGGCGCAATAGGTCTGCTTGCCTCATATCTCATATTATCATATTACATGGTGGTGGCTGGATGGACGTTAGATTACGTTTTCAGTTCGCTCACCGGATCGCTCTATGATGGCTATGAGTCGGCAGCCAGCACGTCGAAGTTTTTTGGCGATAAGATGTCGGCACTCGTAGTGTCGTGGCAGGCCCCGATACTGTGGACCATCATCACCCTTGCCATCAACTTTGTGGTGCTGCTGCTGGGTGTGCAGAAGGGCATCGAGAAGCTCTCGAATGTGCTGATGCCTGTGCTGTTTTTGCTTCTTGTGATATTTGCGGTGAAGTCGCTCACTCTGCCTAATGCTATCGATGGCGTGAAGTTCTTCCTGCGACCCGATTTTAGCAAGATTGACATAAATGTGATAATCAATGCCTTAGGGCAGGCGTTTTTCTCGCTGAGCCTTGGTATGGGCATATTGATTACCTATTCGGCATATTATCCCAAGGACACCCGTTTGACCCGCACTGCAGTGCAAGTGTCGGCGCTCGACTTCTTGGTGGCGTTTCTGATGGGTTTGATTATATTCCCTGCATTGTGCAGCTTTAATATGGGCGATACGGCATCGGTGCAAGGCACCACGCTTGTGTTTGTGACTATGCCCGAGATTTTCGCCAATATGCCCGGCACGGTGGTGTGGTCGGTGATGTTCTTCCTGCTGCTTGCCATAGCAGCCATCACATCCACCATATCGCTTGGCGAAGTGGCAGTGTCGTTTGTCAATCAGCGCATGAAGGTGTCACGCTTCTGGGCGTGTGTTATAGTGATGGCTCCGCTGGCGGTGCTCAGCCCCATCTGCTCGCTGTCGCTTGGCGCAGTGCCTGAGTTGAGCGTGGGCGATATGCCTATTTTCGACTTCCTCGACACCTTTGCCACAAACATTATGTTGCCATTGTGCGCATTCTTGATATGCGTGTATGTGGCGTGGGTGCTGCCGAGAAAATTTATCGAAGCCGAGCTCACCAACAATGGCGAGAATCGCACCAAGACCTTGCCGGCTACTATGTTCTTGATTCGCTACGTATGCCCGGTGCTAATAGCGCTGATATTGATAGCAAAACTGATTGATATATTGGGATGAAGCGCATAGCAGAGATGCTCGGAGTGAGCAAGAACGAGCGCACGGGATTGTATGTAATCCTTGTGGCGATGGCTGTGGCGGTGGGCGTGATGCTGCTTGTGCGCAGCGTCCAGAAATCCGCTGGAAGCGATGCCACGCTCGAAAGCCAAGTGCAGCAAGCCGAGGCGATGGCAGAAAGCATCGAAAAGGCTCGCATCGATACACTCAAAGCCAAATCTCGCAAAAAGCGAGTCAAAAGCGATAGCGTAACAAAACTACAAGCAGCTCCACAGGTGGTTGATAGAACCTTAGACGAGTTGCCCCATTATTAAAAATGATATTACAAAAGAGTAAAACGAAATGAGCGAAAGAGCACAATTTGTGACAAAAACAGGAGTGATAGCCGCCACAGTGGGTTCGGCAGTGGGATTAGGTAATATATGGCGCTTTCCCTACGAGGCAGGAGTGCATGGCGGGGGAGCATTTTTGCTAATCTATGTGCTGTGTGTGCTATTGGTGGGCATACCGGTGGTGGTGGCTGAGTTTGTACTCGGCCGCGGCACACATTCCAATGCCAAAGGCGCGGTCAACAAATTGCGTCCGGGCAGCTGGATGCGCTGGGTGCCGCTGCTTGGCGTACTTGCATCAATATTGATTCTCGGCTTCTACTCGGTGGTGGCTGGTTGGATTATGGACTACCTCTACCAGTCGATAACAGGCGCATTGAGTGGCTACACGCCGCAAGAGTATAGCGACCGTTTTGGTGCATTTGTGAGCAATCCGGTGCGCTGTTCGGTGTGCACGGTGCTGTTTTTGATAATCAACTTCATGGTGCTGATGCGCGGAGTGCAGAAAGGCATCGAGAAGATAGCCAACATACTTATGCCGCTGCTGTTTGTGATATTGATAGTGTTCTGCATCAATTCGCTCACTATGCCCAAGGCAGCCGAGGGGCTTAAATTCCTTTTCAGCCCCGATTTTAGCCAGATATCGCCGAGTGTGGTGATAGGCGCTATGGGTCAGGCATTTTTCTCGCTTAGTGTGGGACTCGGATGCCTTCTCACCTATGCTTCTTACTTCTCCGATAGAACGCCATTGGTGAAAAATGCCGTGATGACCGGCGTCCTCGACACGCTGGTGGCTGTGTTGGCAGGCGTAATGATATTCCCGGCTGTGTTCTCGTTTGGCATGTCGGCAGAGGCTGGTCCAAAGCTGGTGTTCGAGATATTGCCAAGCATATTCCAGCAGTTGCCTGGCGCTTACTTGTGGTCGCTTGCTTTCTTTGTGTTGCTATTCTTTGCTTCGCTCACATCTACCATCTCGATGAGTGAGACCTGCATAGTGTGCTTTATGGAAGAACTGAAGATGAAACGCACCTCGGCAACGGTGCTCAACACCGCTATCTGCATGGTGCTGGGCATATTGTGTTCGCTGTCGTTCAGCGTTATGAGCGACTTTAAGATATTTGGCATGACTTTGTTCGATTTGTTCGACTTCTTCTCGTCGAGCATATTGCTGCCAGTGGGAGGCGTGTTCTTCTCGATATTTGTGGGATGGTTTGTCGATAAATCGTTCCTTCACGACCAACTCACCTCGGGCGGATTGGGCAAAATGCACGATTGGGTGAAAAAACCTATGATGATATGCATCAGATACATATCGCCAGCAGCCATATTGCTAATTTTTATTTATGGTTTGCCCGTGTTCAACCGCTTAGTGAAGCAATTGATAGCGCTGATAACCGGTTAATGAATATGGTGTAAACCCCAGAATTCGCGGGTGGAGGAATCTCTCGCAGATTTCATGCCGAAGCAATAAATCGCACGCAGGTTCCAAGCCACGGTCACAATATCTCACACAGATCTACCAGATATATACGATGGGAATATCTAACGGATGGCGCGACCGCTGCACAACGTCGGAGACGTTGATTTATGGTTAGCACCACACAAAGGGAGCGCAGCGACCGGTGTGGTGTTGCACCAACCACCTGCAAATCAGCTTCGG
>CALZAF010000190.1 GCA_945612775.1 uncultured bacterium
ATGACTTTCTCTGCTACAAGAACGGCGACGACAACTATACGGCAGTATTGATTGAGGTTTGTGACATTTGAAATAGATGATTGTGTTATGGAAAGTATAAGATTAATTAAACCGATTCTGCTGGTAAATCTTTTGGCATTTGCTGCGATGATTGCGATGCCATCATGTGAGAAAATCGCTACCGAGACGCACGACACAGCCGAGGATGAAGAATGTGAATCCGACGACGAGGCACACGTATGCAAGTCGGAAGATGGCCGCATCACCATACGCTCCGGAGTAGAGCCATTCGGAGGCACATCGCCCGATTATTGGTCGGAATGGACCATCAAGGACGAAAAAGGCGAGTCGCATACATTCTACAGCGGATACAGCTCATATCAAGACAAAGTGCACCGCATAGCCAAGGCCGACGGAGATGAGTATTACATAGTAAACTGCTCGGGAAAGGCGAGCAGCAGCGACGGTTACGAGTGGCTTCAAGCCTTCAAGATAGTAGGCGACACTGTGCAGGAGGTAAATGTGATGGATGGCAGTGAAATAGTGGAAGATCGAGATATGGAATCGGCAAATATGTTTGAAGTGAATTATGTTATCCCCGACTGGTATTTCGCCACTTACGGAGCCGGATATGACTGGATTCTTGAATACGACGAACATTCGCAAGACCTTTATGTGCCAATTACAACGGATTATTGCGAAATCATCGACCGTTATCAAGTGTGGCACTTCGATGGCACTCGATTTGTGCATAAAGCCGACAATTGTCCTAACAAGCATCTCCACGAAAGCCTCGGGCAATACGAAAAACTGTTATTGTATTGCACCACCAATGACTATATAGTGCGAGTGGATTGCCTCAGCGGGTCACAGCTGCGGTATGCCTCGTGGAAAAAGCCAAAAACGACTGCCGATGAGCCCGACGTACTAATTTATGGAGGCGTGGAGTACTATCCCGAGGAAGATAAAAATGGTTACAGACCCTGCCGCGACTTCCGATTTAAGAACAGTGGCTATGAGTATATAGTGAATTATTGCGAGATTAAAGAGGAGGATGACGGCAGTGCGCTGCACTATGATTATCTTTTGGTGCGGCGCAATGGAAAGGTGCTGACAAAGCAGGAAAAATTAAAAAAATTGCTATATTTTCTCATCCCATATGCAGATTTATGGTTACTTATGTCACTATAAATACATAAACTGAAAAAAACTATTGGCAACGATGAACACATTGGATATAGAAAAAATAATGGCGACTAATATTCCGGATATTCATCCGGCTTATGGAGGTGTGAGGGGCAGAACTATGTCGTCGAAGCACCAGTCGTATGCTTGGCCAGTGCTTGTGGAGGCCGGGGTGAATACAGTGATAGACCTTCGCGATGGGGATTCTTCCGATCGTCTTCCTCGCCTCTGCGAGATGTATGGCTTGGAGTATTTTCATTATCCGGTTAACAATCAAGCCAAGCAGGTGGAAAGCATGGTAGCCTTTATGCCGAAGTTTTGCGAGATAATCGACCGCGGCAGGTTCTATATAGCATGCGCTATGGGGCTTCACCGCACCGATATTGCACTTTGCACCTATTGGGTGTTTTATGCGGCTGATAAGGGCGTTGCAGCGCCTCCTATTAGGGGATATAGACAAGAGGATGGCCATGATACAGGAAAAATTATGCACGTGCTTAACTCTATCTACAAATTAATGACTGAGCAGAATGGCGTTGAGCCTATGCCGCTCGATGTGTTTAAGCAAAGAAAGAGCACAATCAGAGAAATGGCAACGCAATCGTAAGCGGTTCGATAAATAATGGCTGGCGCAAAGTTTATTAGATTAATGGTAGGCGGAATTGAGCATAATTAGAGTTGTAGCAGAGGCACAAGGCGCATTTTTGATAGAAAAATAACTTATGTGCGTAAAATTTACGCAAAAATATTTGCTTGATTACAAATAAAGTCATATCTTTGTGGTGTAAATTTAACGCAAGTAAAAAATTTAGAGAATATGAAACGGTCGGCTGAAAAGGCTATGATGTAGAAGCAAACCTCAAAGTTAAGGCAAAGATATATGCAAGAGGGCAGAAGCAACAGCGATTCGGTTGGCGAAATTAAGGAAACCAGTAAATACTACAAGAATATATGAAACCTCAAGAATTTATCCAGCTGATGAAGAAGTATGGCGAAGAGATTGCGCAGATTAGGCAAAGCGCACATGATCTGCATGCCGAAGTTAATCAGACATACGATAATGTGCTTCCTTATGGTCATCATCTCGATATGGTAGCCGATGCTGTGAAAGAATATGGCTATGCCGTGTGTGAATGTGAGGAAGATGTAGTACCGCTGTTTTTCGGGGCATACTATCACGATAGCATCGAGGATGCCCGCCTAACTTACAATAATGTGAAGGCAATAGCTGGGCAATGGATGAACGCCAGCCAAGCTCTGATGGCTGCGGAGATGGTGTATGCGTTGACCAACGAAAAGGGCCGCACACGCGCCGAGCGAGCCAACGATAAATATTACCAAGGCATTCGTGAAACGCCCTATGCACCGTTTCTGAAGTTATCCGATAGACTGGCGAATATCAGTTATAGTTGTTCTACTTCGAGCGAATCGGGGCGCTGCAGCTGCATGAAGGATGTTTATAGTTCGGAATGGCAGCATTTTATCGAATCCATTAAATCCGACCAAAACGATATTCGATATAATCTTCCTGAAGAAATGATAAGCAGAATAGAAGAAATGATTGGCTGATAGTGGCAATTTTTGAGTCTATTTGCTGATTTGGACGATTTTAATAGTAGTTGCGTCGGAGAGAGTATTAGGAAGATTAACATAAATAGGAAAAATTAGGAACTTATGAATAATAGAAATAATACACACGAAATGGCAGATTGCCTACCATTGCATCAATCCTATCATGTGGATGGAAACTTGTTTGCCGGAGAATATCCTGGCGCCAAGGATGACGAAACGGCAGAAACAAGGTTGACACAGATGCATGAATTCGGCGTGCGCCATTTTGTGGACCTTACAGAAGAGGGAGAACTACGGCCATACGCCCAAATGCTGCCTGCCGATACGAGTTACACGCGTTTCCCCATCAGAGATGTTTATATCCCTAAGTCGGTAGAGGCTGTTCATCAGCTAATCGATCAAATAGAGAACCTATTGCAGCAGGACGGATATACCTATATACATTGCTGGGGCGGGGTAGGTAGAACAGGTACAATAGTGGCATGTTATTTGGCTCGACAGATGGAAAATCCCACTCTGGAGGATGCAATATATGCAATGCGCAATGCTTTCAAGAAAATGCCAAAGGCTGCGCATCGCATATCCCCAGAAACATGGGAACAGGTTGATTTCGTTCGCCGATTTGTGGATAGCTGCCACAAAAGAGCGCAAAAGTAAAGTGATTGAGGGTTTAGTTCAAAACAACTGCATGAAAAATTAAAATATGGAAAAGAGTAAGATTAAAGATAGAATAAGAGGCTCGCTTATAGGCGGAGCCATTGGAGATGCATTGGGTTATCCTGTGGAGTTTATCTATTCCTTTGGTGGTATCCAACGTAGATATGGCAGCAAGGGCATTACTCGGCTTGACACCGAGCAATGGTGGACGGCGGAAGATAGCAATGGAAAGGCTGTTGTGTCGGACGACACACAGATGACCCTTTTCACCGCTTGCGGATTGCTAAATGCCAAAGCCGATAATGCGACGTTTCTGCCATCGATATGTGAGGCGTATTTGGAGTGGCTTCAAACACAATATGGATTTACCAAAAAAGGTTATGACAAGTGCTGGATATGCAAAGTGCCAGAGTTGCGGGTACGCAGAGCACCGGGCAATACTTGCATTAGCTCGCTAAACGACATCTTCAGGGGTGTTGATCCTGTCAACAACAGCAAGGGATGTGGAGGGGTTATGCGCATAGCTCCTATACCTCTGTATGGTGTAACTGAAGGCAGAATGGATATTCAAGAGGTTTGCAAGTTGGCTGCCGATGCCTCAGAATTGACTCACCAGCATCCATTGGGCTATATTCCGTCAGCTCTTGTGGCTTACGTTATCTATCGTCTTGCACAAGATGAAGCACCAACTCGCGACAAATATAAGGATTACATACTTGATGGACTTGATATGATCGCACAGATGTATTCACAGCAACAGGCTCAGGTGAAGCTATTTGCCGACTTGGTGAACAAGGCTATAGCCTTTGCCGAATCGCCATCGGATGATGTGAAAACCATTGAGGAAGAACTTGGTGGCGGATGGGTAGCAGATGAGGCGGCAGCAATAGCCATATATTGTTCGTTGGCGTACTTCGACAACTTTGAGCGAGCTATGATAGCTGCTGTTAATCATGGTGGCGACAGCGACTCTACAGGAGCCGTAACGGGAAATATCCTTGGCGCAGCCATAGGTTATGATGCCATTCCGCAGCATTTCAAGGACGATGTAGAGTTGCATGATGTGATTCTGCACGTCGCCGATGATTTGTGGCGTGGCGATACAACTGAATTTTTAAATAACAAATAGAAATTGTATAGCAATGAAATATGATAAG
>CALZAF010000191.1 GCA_945612775.1 uncultured bacterium
ATTATGATACGAGTCATTGCCATCGACGACGAACCTCTCGCACTGCTTAAACTGGTGAGTTTCATCGAGAAAATTCCGTTTTTTCAGCTAATAGGTCAATTCAAAAGCGCCTACGAGGCAAAGCAGTTTCTCAACGATGAAGAGACCGACGCCGTATTCTGCGACATCAATATGCCCGACCTCAACGGCATGGACTTCGTGAAATCGCTCGCCGCGCCGCCTATCGTGGTGTTTACCACTGCCTACGCCGAATATGCTGTGGAGGGATTTAAGGTCGATGCTGTGGATTATCTGCTCAAGCCATTCGGACTCGACGAGTTTAAGCGCGCTGCACAGAAGGTAAAAACCGCCTACGACTATCGCAATGCCGCGCCTGCACAACCCGCAGCAAGCTCCGATGCCGACCAAAACATATTTTTCAAGACCGACTCACGAATCGTGAAAATCAATGCCGCCGACATTCTCTATATCGAGGGAATGAGCGAATATGTGCGCATACATCTTGCCCAACAAAAGCCTCTCACCGTGCTGATGAGCCTTAAGAAGATTATCGACCTAATTCCATCTTCGTTTATGCGCATTCACCGTTCGTATATCATCAATCTCAACCACATTCGCGAGGTGAACAAGAACTACATCTGGCTCGACGACGGCACATCGCTCCCCATCGGCGAAGTGTTCCGCAACGACTTCAATGCCTACATCTCGAGCAAATATATAGGCAAATAATTCCTTGGGCTATGTGCCCGGACCGTGGATGCAGTCGGTGCAGGTGAGCAAGGGCGCTGCAAGCGTGAAAAACGGCTACGAGAGCCTCACCGGGCAAATTAACATCGAATACAAGCAACCTCAAGCCACCGATGGCATTCGTGGCAATGCCTATCTCGACTCTAAGCTCCGCCAGGAGGTTAATGCCGACGGCAGTATTCACATCAGCGATGCCCTCTCAGCAAGCCTTCTCGCCCATGTGGAGAATCGCCAAACCGATCACGATGCCAACGGCGATGGATTCCTCGATATGCCTAAACTGAAGCAATACAACCTGATGAACCGCTGGGCTTACGTTACGCCTGAGTTTATCAGCCAACTCTATGTGAGCATGCTCGGCGACGAGCGCACAAGCGGCATGACATCAAGAAAAAGTGACGCTCTGCGCCACAAATTAGTCAGGAAAAGCCGAATCGGGGGAAATCGCCCGATTGGGCTGCGATTTAGAACTTAATAATCACCTCGCACACTATCTTATCCTGCTCGCTCTCCTTGGCGCCCTCGTGAGGATACCAGTATTTCTCATAATTCACGCGCACACTGGTGGGGAAATAAGGATTTCGCAGATGCAAAGTGGCGCCCAAGGTCATGCGATGGCGCTCGGCATCGGTCATTACGAGTGCGCGGTGATTATTATTTGCTGCATCTTCTTCAAAGCCGCTTGCGCCCGACGAGTGGTCTTGCATCCAATCGTAACGACCTAAGTAAGAGATACTTTCCACAAGGCTATGCTTGCTCCGTATCTTCTGATTGAAGATTAGCATTGCATCAACGGCATTACAGTCGGCAAAGGCGTTGTCGCCGTAGGTTTTGTGCAAAAATTCCGCCTCGATATGCCATTGGCTGGTTTCGTAATATGCGCCTATATCATAGTTTGTGTAGGAAGCTTGGCGCTGGGCTACGAGCTGATGCTGGATGCTCGGCACCAATGCCACCTGAGCGATAGGGAAAAACTGAATTCGGGCCGAATACGCCGGAGCAGAGAACCAAGCGGTCTTTTGATTGTCGAGGTTGCTGCCGTTGAAGATTCCGGCATCGAGCGAAAGCAGTTTGCGGCTGCCCTTGAGGACGTCGTAGCCGGCTTGAAAGCCCACATCGCGCATATCGCCCACCTGCTTGGCTATAAAACTCCGGTTGGCAAAATATTGCGCCGAGGGATTGCGGTGAGCATCGATGGAGAATGGCATACGCTGCTGCCCCACCGAGAGCCTCAGCGTCTTGTATGGCAATAGTCGCACCCACGCGTCTTTCATCTTTATCGAACCCTCGTCGCAGAGGTCAACCTCAAGTTTATATTCCGACACCGCAGCGAGTTTTCCGCTCACGGCGAGTCGAGCATTGCGCACCTCGAATCTGCCCTTCTCCAGGTCGGGCTGATACTCAAATTTTCCGCGCAAAATACCGCTTAATTTCGGCAAATATTTGTTCTTGGCCTGTTGTTGCTGCAGCGATTGCTCTAACGCCGTCAATCGCTCCTCCACGGTCTGAGCATTGGCAAATTCCACACACAGCAATGCCTGAAGCATAGCCACTGCAAGGCATAGGTTTCTTATGCTTATTGGCAGATAACGCTTAATATTTCTTTTGTTCATACAATTAGCCTATCGAATAGATTTTGGTTGATGATTACACTATGGCACAAAAGTATATATTAATATCTGCAAAAATATTTCAAAACTGTAACAATTAAGCCTACAATGGCGAATTTCAGCGATTTTGCATCGCCGCCAAGAGTCAATCTTGACTCTCAGGAAGGGCTTTCTGAGCGCGCAAGAAGTCCACTATGCGGCAGAGCCACGTGTAGCTGCCTGTGCCGGGCGATGCCTTGAGCTGGAAGCAGTGATGACGCAGGCTCAGCGTGTGAAGTTCGCTCTGCACGCCCATGCTGCGCATCTTTTCCCACACCTTCACCGAACCCATAGCCGAATAGCCGTCGGAATCTCCGTGAATAAACAGCATCGGAGAGGTGGCGAGGTCAAAACTGAAGTCGGGCACGATAGTAGCATCATCGGCATTTCCGCCACCCAAATTTTCGCCATCGGCACCATCGCTGAGCACATAGGCGGGATAGATGCCTATTCCCCACTGCACATTGCATGGAGTGCTGTCGAGGTCATCTACGGGCCAATAGGCTTGGTGCATCGACGAGGTTACGCCCATAAGCGTGAGATGCCCACCTGCCGAACTGCCCATAATGCCAATTTTCGAGCCGTCGAGCCCATATTCGGCTGCTTGTGAGCGCACCACCTTGATGGTTCGCTGCAAATCTTGCCAT
The DNA here is from genome assembly GCA_945612775.1 of uncultured bacterium. Classification (GTDB taxonomy): domain Bacteria; phylum Bacteroidota; class Bacteroidia; order Bacteroidales; family Muribaculaceae; genus SFTJ01. Next base: position 3,044 of record CALZAF010000191.1, read on the forward strand.
GCTGTGGTGTGCTTGGCAAGCCCTTTGGGGCGTGGTGTGCGATATCTCAGTGTCACCACCGTCATACCCAAATCGTTGAGGAGTTTGCGCGCCGGTGCCACTTCGAAACTCATCGGGTCGTTGCCCATATAGGCGCCTCCGCTGTAGATAATCTGGATGGCATCGGTCTTTTTCTCCTTAGGAAAATACCAGGTAATATATGGCTTAACCTGATGCGCCTGCGCATCGGGCATCTTGCCATCTGGCCATATATCCACATTTATCGAGTCGCTATGCGATTCGAGATTAGCAAATCTGTCCATCAGAATCTCCTCGGGCGCAAGCGGCTTGTAGAACTGCATCTGACGCATAAATTCTATGCCTCGTTCGAGTCCGAACGCTCCATGGTTGCGGTTGGCAAAGAGATGCAACTCGGCAGGGATATTGCGACGTCGGAGTTCTCGATACACGAGCGTAGAACCATTAGGCGAATAAATGTCGATGCCGCCATGATGTAGCGACATAGGGCAAGTCTTGGCATCAAAACGAAACACATCGCTAAGCCCAACATCGGTGCCATAACCCTGGCGCGTTGCTGGCGTACCGGCCTCGCCATCGGTGGTGACATAAGCGGGAGCATTCACTATCGCCCAATTAATATGGCAAGGAATAGAGTCGAGTGCGTCTATCGGCTCGTAGGCGCGAGTGAGCGAACTGGTGGCAAGCAGCAGCGCCAGATGCGAACCCGCCGACATGGAGATTGTGCCTATCTTCTCCGGGTCGAAGCCTCGCTGAGCCGCCTCGCTGCGCACCAAGCGAACGGCACGCTGGGCATCTTCCCATGCCGTCTGGTAGATGGGTAGCCCCTCGGGGCGCGGTGTGCGATAAACAAACTTCACGCACTGTATGCCCTCACGCGTAAGGCGCTCGTTCCACTCGTTCACCAAATTCATATCGCAACACGACTGATAAGCTCCGCCTGAAATCAATATCATGCACGCATCGGTGCGTACGTTCTTGTCGGGCGCTGGCATCCATTCGATATAAGCCACGCGATGCTTATCGGGATTGAAATCGGGGCGACTCGCATCATCTAACATCGCCGCTATCTGATGCTGCTGGCTATGCGGCATCTTGCCTTTAGGCCACACCGGCTCTATATCCAATGCCCAGATTCCATCACAGCACACAATGCTCAACAAAAGCACCGCCAAGCGGGCCACACCATTGCGCCACCCGCTAAACACAGCAAACAGTCGTTCAAAAGTATTCATATTGCGTTAATTACAGGTTTAGATAGCTAAATAATGTTCTTTGCCGTAAAAGTATATAATTTTCTCAAAATAAGCAAATTGCAGGCCCCGAGAGGCATTACCAGCCAGCGCAGATCTAAAATAACCATCTAATGCTCGCACAAAAAAGCCCCAAAACGGAATAAGTGGATAATTTCAGCCTCTAAAAAACGGAATAAGTGGGCAAAAATAAGCTTAAAAAAACGGAATAAG
>CALZAF010000192.1 GCA_945612775.1 uncultured bacterium
AATTTACACTTCTTCGAATGGAACATCGGTTACATTGTCGCCGTTGTTGCCACCTTGCTGTGCACCAGGGTTAGCACCAGGTTGAGGACCTTGCTGCTGAGCACCTGCTTGCTGCTGAGCGTTGTAGATGTCTTGGCTTGCTGCGTGGAACACTGTTTCAAGTTCCTTCATCGAAGCATCGATAGCGTCGATGTCTTGGTTCTTGTGAGCTTCCTTCAACTTAGCCAAAGCGCCTTCGATTTGCGACTTCTTGTCGGCTGGAATCTTGTCGCCAAGATCCTTAAGGCTCTTCTCCACTTGGAAAATCATAGAGTCAGCTTGGTTGATCTTGTCGATTCTTTCCTTTTCCTTAGCATCGGCAGCAGCGTTAGCAGCAGCTTCTTCCTTCATGCGATTGATTTCTTCGTCAGAAAGACCGCTCGATGCTTCGATACGGATGCTTTGTTCCTTGCCTGTAGCCTTATCCTTAGCCGATACGTTCAAGATACCGTTAGCATCTACTTCGAAAGTTACTTCAATCTGAGGCACACCGCGTGGAGCTGGAGCAATTCCATCAAGGTGGAATCGGCCGAGAGTCTTGTCGTCCTTAGCCATTGGACGTTCGCCCTGAAGCACGTGGATTTCTACAGATGGCTGATTGTCGGCTGCAGTAGAGAACACTTGGCTCTTGCGAGTTGGAATAGTGGTGTTAGCATCGATAAGCTTAGTCATCACACCGCCAAGGGTTTCGATACCTACCGACAATGGAACTACGTCGAGAAGGAGCACGTCCTTAATGTCGCCACTGAGCACACCGCCCTGAATTGCAGCACCCACTGCCACTACTTCGTCAGGGTTAACACCCTTAGATGGAGTCTTACCGAAGAACTTCTTAACGATTTCCTGAACTGCAGGGATACGAGTAGAACCACCTACAAGGATTACATCGTCGATGTCAGAAGCCGATAGACCAGCGTCGGCAAGAGCACGGCGACATGGTTCGATAGTAGCCTGAATCAAGTGGTCGCACAATTGCTCAAACTTAGCACGGGTAAGTGTGCGAACCAAGTGCTTAGGAATACCATTCACTGGCATAAGGTATGGTAAGTTGATTTCCGAAGATGTTGAGCTCGAAAGTTCAATCTTAGCCTTTTCGGCTGCCTCCTTAAGACGCTGAAGAGCCATAGGGTCTTGACGAACATCTACGCCCTCGTCGTTCTTGAATTCTTCAGCAAGCCAGTCGATGATGCAGTGGTCGAAGTCATCACCACCGAGGTGAGTATCGCCGTTGGTCGATTTAACTTCAAATACGCCGTCGCCCAATTCAAGGATTGAGATATCGAATGTACCGCCACCAAGGTCGAATACGGCAATCTTCTTGTCGCTGTCGCTCTTGTCCAAACCGTAGGCAAGCGCTGCTGCTGTAGGTTCGTTCACGATACGCTTAACTTTCAAGCCGGCGATCTCGCCAGCTTCCTTGGTTGCCTGACGCTGAGCATCGTTGAAGTAAGCAGGAACTGTGATAACAGCTTCAGTTACTTGCTGTCCGAGGTAATCTTCAGCAGTTTTCTTCATCTTCTGAAGGATTACAGCCGAGATTTCTTGTGGAGTGAATTCGCGGTCGTCGATTTTTACTCGAGGCTGACCATTAACATTGTTTACTATATAAGGTACACGAGCAATTTCCTTTTCTACTTGATTGTAAGTTTCGCCCATGAAACGCTTAATCGAGAACACGGTGCGTGTAGGGTTAGTGATTGCTTGACGCTTTGCTGGGTCGCCCACTTTGCGTTCGCCACCGTCAACAAAAGCCACAATCGATGGAGTAGTGTTTCTACCCTCGCTGTTAGGAATTACCACAGGGTCGTTTCCTTCAAGAACAGCTACACATGAGTTGGTTGTACCTAAGTCGATACCAATAATCTTTCCCATAGTTTATATTATCCTTTTTTATTATTAATTTTCTGTTTAAAATCATCGTGCAACCTGAGGCTTTTCGGCTTTCAAGCCGCACTTCGCTTGTAATTATTGCAAATGCCGTGCCAAAACCAGAATCGAATCCAATATTTTTTCGTTTCTATTCATTTTCTCCGCTAAACTGGGCATTTATTTCACCCCGGGCTAAATACAGCGAGCGTTAAATTTTTACTACTTTTTACACTTGCCGAAATTTGTGTGAATAATCCCTTATTTTGCTAATTATTTCGTGAAATAAAATGTGGTGTTTCAATAATAATTTGTAAATTTGTAACGATTATGCCCAAGTAGGGTATATTATTAATAAACATTAAAACAACAAACTTTTATAAATCATACTAACAGTTTTTGATATGAATATTTCACACATCGAACACGTCGGTATCGCTGTAACCAGCCTCGACGAAGCAATCCCTTTCTACGAAAACATGCTTGGCCTCAAGTGCTTTGCAATCGAAGAAGTAGCAGACCAAAAAGTACGCACCGCTTTCTTCAGAGTGGGCCAAACCAAGATTGAGCTTTTGGAAGCAACTGCCGACGACAGCGCTATCGCTAAGTTCATCGCCAACAACGGCGGTCGCGGCGGCGTTCAACACATCGCTTTCGCTATCGAAGACGGCGTAGCTAACGCTTTGGCTGAAGTTGAAGCTAAGGGCGGTCGCCTTATCGACAAGGCTCCTCGCAAGGGCGCTGAAGGCCTCAACATCGCATTCCTTCACCCTAAGACTTCGGCAGGCACTCTCGTAGAATTTTGCGAAGATCCTAACAAGTAATCCCCTAAACGAACATTATTTTATTTAAACGATAAAGAATTTACCAATGAGCAGTCAAATTGAAAAAATCCAAGAGCTTATCGCTAAACGTGAAGAGGCTCGCTTGGGCGGTGGCGAAAAGGCTATCGCAAAGCAACACGAAAAAGGCAAATACACTGCACGCGAACGCATCAGAATGCTTCTCGACGAAGGCAGCTTCGAAGAACTCGACATGTTTGTCACTCACCGTTGCACCAACTTCGGTATGGACAAGAAGCACTACCTCGGCGACGGCGTTGTGACTGGTTATGGCACTATCGAAGGCCGCTTGGTGTATGTATTTGCTCAAGACTTCACCGTTTCAGCAGGTTCGCTTTCTGAAACTCTTGCTCTTAAGATATGCAAGGTGATGGATATGGCTATGAAGAACGGTGCTCCTGTAATCGGTCTTAACGACTCGGGTGGCGCCCGCATTCAAGAAGGCATCAACGCCCTTGCCGGCTATGCTGAAATCTTCCAACGCAACATCAACGCTTCGGGCGTTATCCCTCAAATCTCTGGTATCCTCGGTCCTTGCGCAGGTGGTGCCGTTTACTCTCCTGCCCTCACCGACTTCACTATCATGGCCAAGGGAATCTCTTACATGTTCCTCACCGGCCCTAAGGTTGTGAAGACCGTTACTGGCGAAGATGTTACTCAGGAAGCACTTGGTGGTGCCGAAATCCACTCTACCAAGTCGGGCGTTGCTCACTTCGCTGCCGAAACTGACGAAGAAGCTATCGCTATCATCCGCAAGCTCCTCAGCTACATTCCTCAAAACAACTTGGAGAATGCTCCACGCGTTGAGTGCACCGACCCAATCAACCGTCTCGAAGACAGCTTGAACGAAATCATCCCTGAAAGCGCTAACATGCCTTACAACATGTACGACGTTATCACAGCTATCGTTGACAATGGCGAATTCCTTGAAGTTTCGGCTAACTATGCTAAGAACATCATCATCGGTTTCGCTCGATTCAACGGTCAGTCGGTGGGTATTGTAGCCAACCAGCCTAAGTATCTTGCTGGTGTGCTCGACTGCAACGCTTCGCGCAAGGGTGCTCGCTTCGTTCGCTTCTGCGACGCATTCAATATTCCTCTTGTTACTCTTGTTGACGTTCCTGGATTCCTTCCTGGCACAGGTCAAGAATACAATGCAGTTATCCTTCACGGTGCTAAGCTGCTCTACGCCTACGGCGAAGCTACAGTGCCTAAGGTTACAGTTACCCTTCGCAAGAGCTACGGCGGTAGCCACATCGTGATGAGCTGTAAGCAGCTCCGCGGCGACATGAACTATGCATGGCCAACTGCCGAAATTGCAGTTATGGGTGCATCGGGTGCTGCCGAAGTGCTTTACGCTAAGGATGCTAAGGCTGCCAAAGTTGCCGCTCAAGAAGCTAAAGCTGCTGGCGACGACGCTAAGGCCGCTCAAATCATGGAAGACTACAAGAAGTTCTACCAAGAAAAACTCGACGAATACAACAAGTTGTTCTGCAATCCTTACAATGCAGCTAAGTATGGCTACATCGATGATGTTATCGAGCCACGAAACACTCGTTTCCGCGTAATCAGAGCGCTTCAGCAACTCGAAAACAAGAAGGTTGTTAACCCTGCTCGCAAGCACGGTAATATACCATTGTAATTTTTTTGAACTCTACTATAAACAATGAACAAGAAAGGATTAATTCTATTTCTACTTGTCGTTGTTTGTTCCATCGGCGTTAATGCGCAAAGCCACAAGGGCTTGCGCATTAACGAGGTGATGGT
>CALZAF010000193.1 GCA_945612775.1 uncultured bacterium
TTCAGCCATTGCCTTATGAAGGGTGGCGAGAACGAAGTGGTCGCCACAACCGGGGCACCAGCGTACTGATTGGTCACTCTTATAGTCGGCTGCTACATATTTCTTGTTTTCTTCCATGATTATTTACCCTCCATAATTTTAGTTACACCATCTATTACTTCTTGCACCAAGAAAGGCTGACCTTGAGTCTTGTTGATACGCTTTACTACGAGGCCAGAGATTTTGCTCTGCAAGTAGTCGGCAAATTGACCTGTATTGAGTTCAGCCACTATCACGTTCTTGTAGCTGCGGAGCACTTCTTCGGCATTCTTAGGAAGTGGGCAGATGTGGCGGAATTGAGCCAGAGCCACCTTCTTGCCAGCGGCTTGCATTTCCTCGACAGCTGTGTAGAGGTGGCCAAATGTGCCGCCCCAACCCACGAGAAGGGTGTCGGCATCCTTGTCGCCGAGCACTTCTATGTCGGCTATGTGGTTAGCCACATTGTTCACCTTTTCGAGGCGAGTCTTCACCATCTTTTCGTGGTTAAGAGGGTCGTTAGATAGGGCGCTGGTGTTGAAGTCCTTTTCAAGGCCGCCGAGACGGTGCTGCAGGCCTTCTTGACCTGGGATTGCCCAGTAGCGCACTTGCTCGTCGTTGCGCTTATATGGCTTCCAACCTTCGCGCACGTCGTCGGTCACGAAGTTTGGCTTGATAGCAGGATAATCGTCTGCTTCAGGAACGCGCCAAGCCGATGAGCCGTTGGCAATAAATGCGTCGGTGAGCAGAATTACAGGAGTCATGTGCTCGATGGCGATGCGAGCAGCCTCGAATGCCATGTCGAAGCAGTCGGTAGGCGATGTAGGGGCAAGCACCACCACTGGCGATTCGCCGTTGCGGCCGTAGAGGGCTTGCAGAAGGTCGGTCTGCTCGGTCTTGGTAGGAAGTCCGGTAGAAGGGCCGCCGCGCATAACGTCGATTACCACAAGTGGCAATTCAGCCATCACAGCCAAGCCGATGCCTTCGCTCTTAAGAGCCAAACCGGGACCTGAAGTAGAAGTTACGGCAAGGTTGCCTGCGAAAGCAGCGCCGATAGCCGAGCATACGCCAGCTATTTCGTCTTCCATCTGGCAAGCCTTCACGCCGAGGTCTTTGCGCTTAGCGAGCTCGTGAAGAATGTCGGTGGCAGGGGTGATAGGATAGCTGCCGAGGAACAATGGGAGTCCGCTCTTCTCCGAAGCCATGATAAGACCCCAAGCAGTGGCCTTATTGCCGTTGATGTCGGTGTAGATGCCTGGCTTAGCGGTATCGCTCTCGATGCGATAGGTCGATACCGATGCGTGAATATTGTGACCGTAGTCGTAACCGCCTTGCACCACCTTGGCATTAGCTTCGTAGATGGCTGGCTTCTTAGCGAATTTGTTCTTTAGCATGTGAAGTGCGCTCTCGAGAGGACGGTCGAAGAGCCAGCACACAAGTCCGAGCGCAAACATGTTGCGGCACTTGAGTGCAGCCTTGTTGTCGAGACCAGAGTCGGCGAGAGCAGCCTTTACGAGCGAAGTCATAGGCACTTCCACGATTTGAGCGCCAATCTTGTTAAGACCGATTTCTTCGTATGGGTTGTCGGTGGTATAAAGGGCTTTGTCGAGGTCGGATTTCTTAAATGAATCGATGTCGATGATAGCCACGCCGCCTTCTTTGAGGAACTTCACGTTCTGCTTGAGAGCAGCAGCATTCATCGATACAAGCACGTCGCACTTGTCGCCGGGAGTGTGTACGCCACGTCCGATGTTTACCTGGAAGCCTGACACACCATTAAGCGAACCTTGCGGTGCACGCACTTCGGCAGGATAGTCGGGGAATGTGGAGATTTGATTGCCAATGCCAGCCGAAACATTCGAGAAAATGTTGCCGGCAAGCTGCATACCGTCGCCAGAGTCACCAGAGAATCTGACAACTACTCTGTCAAGTTCTTTGACATTTTGTTTTTCTAACATAACTTTGTAATAGTAAGCAAATTAGTATATATTTGTATGATAGGTTTAGCTCATATCTTCTATTGTATAGCAAAGGTAGTGCAAAAAACCTCAATAAAAAATTATTTAAGGAAATTTTTACGTAATAAAGGTTAGATGATGGCGAATATTGCTTAACTTTGTGAAAATCGCCCTTGGCGATGGCGCATTTTTCGGCAAAATTGCCCCATTAGGCATCGGGCGAATGTAGAATTCGCGATGTAAAATACCCATTTATAACCAAAAACCTAAAAAACTACACTTTTCGGAACGATGAAACGAATCTTATTCATTATGCTTGCCGTGGTGCTCGCCGCAGGGGCTGCCCAAGCCAAGCTGACCATTGTAAAAAACGGCAAACCTGCCGCACGGATTGTGGCAAACAGCAATAACGACGTTGATAAACAGGCTGCTGAACTGCTTCAGGACTTTGTGAAGCGCATCAGCGGCGCCACACTGCCCATAGTTAGCGGAAAGTCGAAACGCGGCGATGTGGTGATAGGCGAAGGCAGCACCGACGGCCTCACCGAAGATGGCTTTCGCCTTGCCTCGGCAGATGGGCGCCTGCTAATCAGCAGCGGCGGCGACAAGGGCTCGCTCTATGGCGTGGTGACTTTGCTCGAGAACTATCTCGGCGTGGCTTACTATGCCGCCGGCGCCCTCGATGTGCCCTCGATGAGCACCATCGAACTCCCCGACATCTGTCATCACGAGAACCCGGCGTTCCGCTATCGCCAATCGCAGAACTATTCGATGGCTACCGACCCGCTATATCGCATCTGGTTCCGCCTCGAGGAGCCTCAAGATGAATTTGCCGGCGGCAACTGGGTGCACACCTTCAACCGCATCCTGCCTTCCGACCGCTACGGCGAGTCGCACCCCGAATATTACTCGTTTATCAACGGCAAGCGCCGCCCCGGCCATGCCAGCCAGTGGTGTCTGACCAATCCCGAGGTGTTTGAGGTGGCTGCTGCGCAGATCGACTCGATTTTCAAGGCAAATCCCGGCAAAAACATGATTTCGGTGAGCCAAAACGACGGCAATTTCACCAACTGCCACTGCCCTGAGTGCGAAGCTGTTGACGAATACGAAGGCGCACTCTCGGGCAACTTTATCCGCTTTCTCAACCGCCTCGCCGAGCGGTTCCCCGATAAGCAATTCAGCACATTGGCTTACCTATTCACCATGCATCCGCCAAAGCATGTCAAGCCATTGCCTAACGTGAATATCATGCTCTGCGACATCGACTGCAAGCGCGAAGTGCCCCTCACCGACAATGCCTCGGGACGCGACTTTGTGAACGCCCTCGAAGGTTGGGCTAAGATTTCTAACAACATATTTGTGTGGGACTACGGCATCAATTTCGACAACTACCTCTCCCCTTTCCCTAACTTCCCTATTATCCAGAAGAATATCCAGCTTTTCAAGAAGAACCACGTGACTATGCACTTCTCGCAGATAGCAAGTTCGCGCGGCGGCGATTTCGCCGAGATGCGCACCTATATGGTGAGCAAACTCATGTGGAACCCCGACCTCGACTGCGACTCGCTCATGCGCGCATTTATGAATGGCTACTACGGAAAGGCTGCGCCATATATCTATCAGTATGAGAAGAAACTCGAGGGCGCATTGCTCGCAAGCGGCAAGGACCTGTGGATCTACGATTCGCCCGTAACCCACAAGGACGGCATGCTCAACGCCAACTGCCGCCGCGCCTATAACGAACTCTTCGACCAAGCCGAAGCTGCTGTGGCTGGCGAGAAAAAGTATCTCGACCGCGTGCGCATGTCGCGCTTGCCGCTGCAATATTCCGAACTCGAAATAGAGCGCGCTCAGGGCATCAAGGACTTCGATGAGGTGGCTGCCAAGCTCAATCTCTTCGAAAGTCGCGTCAAGGAATATAATGTGCCCACCGTCAACGAGCGCAACAATCACCCCGTGGATTACTGCAAACTCTATCGCGAGCGCTATCTGCAAAAACGCGCCGCAAACCTCGCAGCCGGCAAGAAAGTGACATTCAACATCGCACCATCTAAGGGCTACGCAGCCCTCGGCGAAACCGGGTTGACCGACGGACTGTATGGCGGCACCACCTTCGTAGAGTCGTGGATAGGCTGGGAAGGCATCAACGCCGACTTCGTGGTCGATTTGGGCGAAGTGCAAGATATTCACAGCGTTAGCCTCGACTGTCTGCATCAACTCGGAGCATGGATTTTGCTGCCAAAAGGCGTGAAATATTCAGTTTCAGCCGACGGCACCAACTTTGAGCCGCTTGGCGAGTTCTACCGCCCCGAAGACCGCGATCCAAGCGTGAAATTCGTAGAATTTAAGGTCGAAAAGGCAGCCAAAGCGCGCTACATCCGCGCCGAAGTAGAAGGCACCATCGAATGTCCATCATGGCACTACGGCGTAGGCCACGCATCATGGTTCTTCATCGACGAAATGGTGGTGAATTGATTATTTTCCGACAAAATCAGCCTCCCCAAAGCTGCGCTGCCGGCATTCACAATCCAAACACATAT
>CALZAF010000194.1 GCA_945612775.1 uncultured bacterium
GCACACACTACCTAAATAGAGTCTAATAATTTACAAAACAATAATGAGTATATGTAAATGTCTGAATGATTTTTCTGCTTGACGAATAATCACGACGCAAATTTCGGCATTTACAATGGAAAAACACTGTTCGGTTTTGCCACAAAATTTGTCAAAAAGAATTAAACATTGGTCTAAATCCGTTTTTAACCAAAAACACGTACAATTCGAACACTTTATGTGGCGAATATTGCATAACTTTGTAGCACTTTCTGATGATAAACGCTTTTAATACAAAAAACACTTTTATATGTACCAAACAAATCAGGACACGGATAAGCGGAATAAGGATATAGTAACCGAGAACGTAGCTTATTTTAAGGATATCGAAGCTCTTGCTCCTTATATCGACAAAGACCCCGTAGAGGCTTTGGCGCTGATATTTGTCACTAAAGGCAAACTTACAATAACTATCGACAGCGAGACCGTGGTGGCTCGAAGCCACGACTTGCTTGTGTGCCGCCCGCACACCATTTTCGGCAAATACACCATCTCAAGCAATTTCGACTGCTCGGTGGTGGCGCTCTCTAAAGATTTTATCTATAACATAATAAGCAATGTCCGCATCAAATGGGTGAATATTACATCCACTCGCACGCCTTTATTGCATCTCGACGATAATATGGTGCGACTGATAAACAATTACTATCACTTGCTCGGATCGAGCATCGTGGCGAACACCGACGGGTACAACGCCATGAGCGTGCGATATCTTACCTTCGCTTTGCTCGAGGAATTGAAGTCGTATGCCCTGCGCATAGGCGCTATACCTGTGGAACAGCTCGACGAGAATCCGGTGCGACAAAGCGATGTAATCTTCAAACGATTTATCACCTTGGCAAGCAAGGCTATGGCTGAGGAAACCAACCCCAGCCGTTCGATACAATACTATGCCGAAATGCTCAATGTGTCGCCTAAATATCTCACCCATGTGTGCAAGGTTTGCTCCGGCGACACGGCAAAAAACATTATCGGCAAAATGCTCATTAAGCGCATCGAGACTCTGCTTATCTACAACGATATGTCGATCAAGGAAATAGCCATGCAGCTGGGATTTCCCGATGTGTCGAATTTCGGCAGATATGTCAAGGCAAAACTCGGCGAATCGCCTCGCGCAATCCGCTCCCGAGCCAGAAAATAACACTAACTTTATTAGCAATATTTTCCTACGGCACGCATTTCCTAAGTTGAGATGCGTGCCTAATTTTTTAGTTCCGTCGCGCGAATGATAGTTTGGGGAATTTTTCATAACTTTGTGAAAAATCATACATAAACCTATAGGAAACATGAAACGCATAGCGATGTGCGCAATGTTGCTGGCTGGCGCAACGGTCGGCGCATGGGCGCAAACAGATATTCCCGAGATAAAGACAATCGAGAAAGGCCATTTTTGGATGGGCTCGATGGGCGTGGGCGAGAATTACGACGAGGCTCCGGTGCATCGGGTGGACATCAGCCATTCGTTCGGCATGGCTGTGACCGAAGTTACTAATGCACAATATGAGCAGTTCCGCCCGGAGCACCGCGCTCTGCGAGGCAAGGACGGACTTAGCAGCGGCGACGATGAGGCGGTGACCAACGTGTCGTGGTATGATGCAATGGACTATTGCCGATGGCTCAGTGAGCGCACCGGACGAACCTTCCGCTTGCCCACCGAGGCTGAGTGGGAATATGCTTGCCGCGCTGGCACACCGTTTCCTTTCTATTGGGGAGACGGCTTGCCCGGCGTGTTTCATCGCAATCAGCAGAAGGCACGCACACTGCGTCAAGTGAGTCTGCAAGTGGGCGTCACGCCGCCTAATGGGTTTGGACTATGCGATATGCACGGCAATGTGGAGGAATGGTGCCTCGACTGGTATGCTCCTTACGAAGCTCAGGCAGCGACCGACCCCTGTGTGGTGAGCGGTGGACTCTATCGCGTGACCCGTGGCGGAAGCCACAACACTCCAGAGCAATATTTGCGTTCAGCCAACCGTATGGCAATGATTCCGAGCGACCGCCACTCGATGACCGGATTTCGCATTGTGGAAGCCCCATATCCTGCAGGTTGGACGGTAGATGAGAGCCACTATGTGGGCGAAAATCACAGCCGCGCCAAGTGGAACAAGGTGAGCGACACGCAACCCATATTCTGCGAACCTCGCGTGTATGTGCTGCCTCCGCTGCAAGGTTCTAAAACGCCGTTTATGCGCCATAATCATCAACCAGCCATCACTTGGTGCGACAATGGCGACCTGCTCGCCATCTGGTTCTCTGCCGATGAGGAAAATGGCCGCGACATGGTGGTGCTGAGTTCGCGATTGCGCAAAGGCAAGAAGGAATGGACTCCAGCCGAACTCTTTTTCAAGGTTCCTGACCGAAATATGACCGGCAGTTCGCTGCTCAACGACCGCCAAGGCACACTATATCACATCAATGGCGTGGAAGCCGCCGGCGACTGGCAAAACCTTGCCATGGTGCTTCGCGAGAGCCACGACAACGGCGCCACTTGGAGCCGTCCGCGCATCATCGAGGGCGAACACACTGTGCGCCATCAGGTGATACAGGGCCCGATAATTCTCAACGACGGCACTTTTGTTCAACTGTGCGATGCTGGCCCCGGCAGCGAAGATGGCACATCTATTCACCTCAGCAGCGACGGTGGCAAGACTTGGTGTGACCCTTGGGACGGAGCTCCGCTGCCCAACTTTGTGGAAGGCGGCACCGGCACCACCATTGCGGGCATTCATGCCGGAGTGGTGCAACTTGCCGATGGCAGATTGATGGCGATGGGTCGCGGTATCGACAATGCAGTGGTGGGCGCTGACGGCAAGCGACATCTGCCTATCAGCATCTCCGCCGACCGCGGCAAGACTTGGACTTATCACGCATCGCCGCTACCTCCTATTCAGGGTCATCAGCGATTGGTGCTGCTACGCCTCGCCGAGGGTCCGCTGATGCTTGTGAGCTTCACCGATCACCCTACTCGCACCAAAAAGAGCGAACAGGGCATGATGATGCGAGCAGCCGACGGCACCGAACAGATGTGCTATGGCGCTTATGTGGCACTATCCTACGATGAGGGCAAGACGTGGCCTGTGATACGACTACTCAGCGACGGCACTGAGCGCTATCTCAACGGCGGCGCTTGGACGCAATTCTTCACGATGGACAATACCCACGCCGAACCGCGAGGTTATTTGGCTGTTACTCAGAGTCCAGACGGCATGATTCACCTGCTTAGCAGCCGCATTCACTATGCCTTCAATAAGGCTTGGATAGAGAGTAAATAAATCCTACAATACAAAAAACCACAAATAACTACCCCGCATGAGAAAAATATTCCTACTACTTGCCCTCAGTGTGGCAATGATGGCGGTGGCGCAGAAAGTGAGCACCATCATCACATGCCCCGGCGAGGATGCATCGAACACAATGCGCATCAGTTGGGCTGCCGATGGCAAAGGCACTAAATTGATGTACCGACCAGCAACTGATGCTGGTTGGAAAAAGGCTGTACGCCTTCGCCCCGAGACCGAATTCCGCTGCGTAACCTTCGACAGTATCTACTCCAAGGGCGCCGACAATAGCGATATCTATGAATATCCTGCCATCACCAAGTGTGGAGCCACCATTAAGCATCTCAGCCCCGACACTCGGTATGAATATGTGATAACCGATGGTGACGACCGCTGGCTTTCGGAGGTACATTCGTTTGTGACTGCCGGCAAGGACAGTTGGACCTGTTGCGTGATATCGGATTTTCACTCTTATACGCCGCTGAAGCATCGCCAGACCGATGCCATGGCGATGATCGACGCAGTGAAGGCGTATAAACCATTCGACTGGGTGCTACATCTGGGCGACATCACCGCCTGGGGAGGCAGCTGGTCGTTCTGGGAGAGCCTTTATGCCGAACGCTATTTCACCGACTATATGTGGGCAGGCGTCAACGGCAATCACGACAACATGACTCGCGGATTTGCCCGAACAAGCAACGATTTCTTCCGTCAAGCCAATTATTATCCCGAAAATGGCTATCCCGGCGAAGATGGTGTGTGCTATCATTTCCGCTACGGCGAAGTGATGTTTGTGATGCTCAATAGCGAGGACATGCGCAAGTGGGAAGGCTTCGACGCTGCCGAAAAATGGGTGGAAAAGGTGGTGACAGAGGCTCGCAACGCCGCTGATGCTCCGCGCTATGTGGTGGTGTGCGAACATTACCAATGGTTCGACGGTGTTAACGGCAAAGACAGCCAGTATGCCCGTTGGTGCGACACTTTCGACCGCCTCGGCATCGACCTCGCTTTAGCTGGCAACAACCATATCTATGTGCGCACCGATGC
>CALZAF010000195.1 GCA_945612775.1 uncultured bacterium
GTATCCATCGACACCGATGCCGAGAAGTCGAACACGTTGTAGAAGTTATAACTTGTGTCGCACACTTCGGCGCTGGCATTTGGATCCCACTGGCGGCGTATCTTGCTCGTGTACATACGGTCGGTCATCTGAATGCTCGGCGTGACGTTGATATACTTGAACACGTTGAAGGTAGCCGACACTGGCACGCTGTGCTTCATAGCGTTGCGCCAATCGCGAATCAAGCTCTTCTTGAAAAATTGATTCTGTGGCGATGTCAGAGAGTTCTGAAACAATCCCGAATACGAAATCTTTATCTTTTCATACCATCGCTCGGCACCAACTGCCCTCTTGCGCTTGAATGGCGCCATCTGCGACATGGTCACCGTGAGGTTAGGGAACGATACGGTGAGCGTAGAGTCGCTTGTGCGCTGCGACACGTTGGCGGTGGCTGAGAAACTCCACTTCGAGTTTGGCACACGATAAGTCATGTTTATCGAACTGCTCTTGGTGTTCTCGGTGAAGTCGTTGCTATAGATGCTCTGCTGCTCGGCACGCGAGTAACCGCTCGTGGCGAAGTTAACACTTGCCGAGAAGGTCATATTAGGATTTGCCTTTGCATCTTGCGAGTGGCTCCATATCACCCTGAAGTTCTTCTGCTTCAGATAGTCGGGCGATCCTTTGTCGCCGCTCACGTTTTCGATGTAGCTAACGTTGAATGCACCATTGTAGCGATAACGCTTGGTGTAGTTAGATTGCGCTGTCAAGCCCCACGAACCTTTGGTATAAATCTGACCTGTCAGAGCCAAGTCGATGTTATCGTTGAGCGCAAGGTAGTAACCACCGTCGCGCAGATAGAACCCATAGTTGTAGTCATCGCCGAAAGTTGGGAAAATGATACCCGACGAATATGATGAGGTGAATGGGAAGTAGCCAAATGGCACCGCCAAAGGCAATGGCACGCCTTCGAGCACCATATATGCCGGTCCGGTAACGATATTTTTCTTGGGTTTTACCTTACCCTTGGTAATCTGCATATAGAAGTGCGGTTCATCGTGGTCGTCGCAAGTTGTATAGCGGCCACCCTTGATGAAATATTCATCCTTATTCATCATCTTGGTGATGCCGCCCGTGAGGTAACCTTCGCCTTGCTCGGTAATCACGTCCTTTATCAGACCTTTCTGGCTCTTGAAGTTGTAGCGCATGGTTTTGGAGGTGTAAGAACCGCTCTTGTCCTTAAACACTGGATTGCCTTTCAGATCGCCTACGCTGTCGGGCACACCCACAGCAAAAACCTCGTTCTTGCCCATCTCCATCTCTATCTGATTGGCTGTTAGGTCGATATCGCCATATTTCACCTCGCTTTCGCCATACATAAAGGCATTGTTTTTACCTATTATCACCAGCGAATCCTTGGCTGTGAAGTCCACCACATTGTCGAGGTCGGCAACGTCGGTGATAAATCGCGATTTCTTGGGCTTGGCAGGTGCTTTTAAGCTATCGGGCGCAACCTTGAGGCTATCGGGCGCAGTGGCTGCTATGCTGTCGGGCGCAACCTTAACGCTGTCGGGCAACATCACTTGGTCGGCTGGTGCCACTTTTTCAGTGCTGGCAGCTGATTCGCGCTTTGCCTGAGATTTCTTGCGCTCATCGGTAAATCGGCGCACTGGCAGGATGGCATTGTCGCCTATCATCTGCTGCACATCCACGCTGTCGGGCTTGGCTTGAGCTATCGCCGAATCGGGCACGACGGCAACATTTCCATCAAGTGCTCGCGCCGGTCGGCTTGTGCATATCGATAGAAATGTAGCTATCAGAACTACTGCAAATATATATTTTTTACTTTGTATCAATTTCTAATTATCCAAAATCGCTCACAAAGTTAAATAATTAGTAGCATACTACAGCGATTTCGGTGCTTTTTAATGTTAATTATCACATTTAGTCGTGAATATTTATCGAATTTGGCGTCACAGCGATGCCCATTAGGCATGCCATGCGATTAGCTGTCCAATCCGTCGGGGCTGCCAAATAACTCCACCATCTCGTGCATACGCTCCATGGTGCCTGCACCAAATTTTGCCATGCCATCGAGCACAGTTTGCAGCGGTCGCGCCTTGGCGATTCGCGATTTTGAGTAAAAGTTGTCGGCATAGGTCACCAATTTTTCCTCAAGCGTCTCGGGCAGCATATCGCGAGGCTCGAGCGGCAGGTTCTGGTCGATAATTTCTTGCGCCGTGAGGCCTGCGCCTATGTGGCGTTCGCACACCAGCCCATGGCGATACATTCCGAGGGCGTCGAGTATCTTTCTGCCCTCCACGCCGTGCTGCAGATATGGCAAATCGCCATGGCAGTCGATGCCGGGAGCATTGGTTCTGAAGATGCCTATGTCGTGCAGCATGGCTGCTTCGCGCAGAAAGTCGATATCTATGCCGAGTTCGGGCTTGCGTTGAGCCAGCTTCACTGCCAAATCAGCCACCTGACGGCTATGCTCTATCAGAAGCTGGTATTGACGGCTCGACGGGTCGTAATATCGCCGTATTATTTCTATTGCATCTATCATATCGTCAGATGATTATTGCCGAAAGTTGGTGTTCGAGGTCGGTAACCGACATTTTCAGCCTTATTTCGCCCTTATATGCCATCGATATGTTGCCGGTTTCTTCCGACACCACTATTGCCACAGCATCGGTCTCCTGGGCAATGCCGAGCGCCGATCGGTGGCGCAAACCCAGGTAGCGAGGCAGCGAGGTGTCGTGGCTCACTGGCAGAATGCATCCCGCCGAGGTGATTTTGCGTTCGCTGATGATGAGCGCGCCATCGTGGAGCGGGCTGTTCTTGAAAAAAATGTTTTCTATCAGGCGGCCATTGATGTTGGCATCGAGGATATCGCCGCTCTGTGCATAATTGCGCAGCGGAACGCTTCGTTCTATCACTATCAGCGCACCCGTCTTGCTGCGCGACATATTCAGGCAGGCGTGCACTATGGTCATCAGCCATCGCTTATCCGCCTCCTTGCCCTTGCCGTGGCTGAAGATGCGCAGCAGCGCCGGCCAATTGTTGCGCGCTCCTATCTCGTTGAGAAATCGTTTTATCTGCTCTTGGAACAATATCACCAGGATAAGCAATCCCATGTTGATAAACTTATCCATGATGCCGCCGAAGAGTTGCATGTCGAGCATCTTATAGGTCACAAACCACAATACGATAAACGACATCACTCCCACAAATATGTTCAGCGTGCCTGTCTGGCGCATGGCTCTAAACAGATAGAACAGCATGGCTGCCACAAGCAGTATATCCACCAAATCTTTTATCCCGAAGTCCATATATCTCTGTTTGTTTCGTTCAATATTCGTATCCGAGCATCTTGCCCATTATCTTCACTGTCTCCACACATTCCTTCACATCGTGAACGCGCAGTATGTGCGCTCCGCCCATCAGCGACACGGTGTTGAGCACCGTGGTGCCATTGAGCGAATGTTGCGCATCGGTGCCAAGCGTGCGGAATATCATCGATTTGCGCGATATTCCCACAAGCAACGGCAATCCCATCTTCTTAAATTCGTCCAAGCGTGCCATCATCTCATAGTTCTGATCCACAGTCTTGCTAAATCCGAATCCGGGGTCGATAATGATGTCCTTTACACCTCTATTGCGCAATGCGTCTGCCTTAGCAGTAAGGTCGGCTATCACATCATCGGTAACATCGGTATATTCGGTAAGGCTCTGCATCGTAGCGGGTGTGCCACGCATGTGCATAAGTATATACGGCACTTCCAAGCGTGCCACGGTGTCGAACATGGCAGCATCGAGCGTTCCTCCGCTCACATCATTGATTATCTGCACCCCATAGTTTTTTACACATCGCTCGGCTATCTCGGCCCTGAATGTATCTACCGACACCAAAATATCACCGGCTATGCTACGGATTGCGTCCAAACCCACCGACAAACGGCGATACTCTTCTTCAGGGGCAACATCGTCGGCGTTCTGACGAGTGGAATAAGCGCCTATGTCTATTATGTCGACACCATCGTCTATCATCTGGCTCACGCGGGCAGCTATCATCGCCTCATCGGTCGCCATTCGGCTTCCCGAATAAAACGAGTCGGGCGTCACATTGAGTATGCCCATCACCTGTGGACGGCGGAACTCATAGCTCTTGCCTTTTACTGTGATACTGAACTTATTGAATGTCATTTCTCAACGCTTTAACTTTCATAATGCGAAGTTAAGGCAAAAACACAGAAATTACAATCTTTTAAGCATATTCTTTTTTCGTAATCAAAGCAACATATAATCAATTTGCACAGGATTTCCGGCGCA
>CALZAF010000196.1 GCA_945612775.1 uncultured bacterium
ATTCTTAAACACATACACTCGGCAACGCTTGGGTTGCTGTGGAGCACCTGTTTCGGCTCGCGGCATAATGCGGAAGCCTGCCACGCGGCACGACTTGCCCAAATCTATCACCAATCGGTGAGGTGCAGCTGCCTTGGAATCGGTAAGCCAATAGGTGCTTTCCTGCAAATCATATACTTTGTCGGCGGTATGGTTTCCATCTACCGTTTCGCTGCTGGCATAAGCCACTCGCCAGTTTTCGCGCGATAGCGGACGTCCGTCAGCGCCAATCACATCGAGTTCGGCGATTGCCGTTACGCCATTCTTATCATAGCTTTCGAGTGTTTCGATAGCGAAATAGCGACCTTCGGCAGCAGGCATTTGCACTTGCGCCCAACCGCTTTTATTATCAAATGTGCCTTCCCAGCAAACTTTGGTGGCTTCTGAATAGAAGTCATCCCACGATTTTCTTCTCAGTTCGGTGGTTTCGGGACGCAGGCAGTCGAGAATAGGTTTTTCAAAGCCTTCAACCACAGCATCTTTCGGACCCTTCAAATCGAGCACAATAATCTCGTTTTCACCCTTCTTCAACCAGCATCCGGGCATATACAAGGTCTGCTGAGGACCTATTTCCCAGAATCGGCCTATGCAATGTCCGTTGACCCAAACCAAGCCCTTGCCCCACGATTCCATATTGAGGAATGTGTCGGCAGTCTTTTCCAAATTAAATGTTGCGCGATAATATGCCGGAACATCTTCATCGCAGGCAGGCTTCCAAGTGCTTAAATCGCGGAAATTACGAGCATCAACGTTCATATCCACCGGGATGTTGAACACATCCCATCCGGTGAGATTCTCTGCCACGCCGTTGCTTATCAGTTCCACCTTTTCGGTGATTCCCTTGCGGTCGTGAATCGATTTGTCGAAATTCACTCTACCCATAGCCTCAACGAGCAAATCAATAGTTGCACCAGCCTTCATTTCGGGCAATTCACATTCCTGCTCACCATTGCGGCGGTCGAGACGCGCCACGAGCGTGCCATCCACAAACACCTGAGTCCAGTCGTGCTGTTCGGTAATCTTCAGTATTGTGCCCTTAGCCACATCGTTCTTCACGCGGGTGCGATAGAGAATGGAGCCCCAGCCCTGATCGAACTTCTCCATAGGCATAATCTGCTCCACGCGCTTGGGTTGCGGCAGAACACTCACAAGAGGAGCCACTTGGGTGAATCGAATCGATGGCACAGTCATCACCGGCAATGCTTCGGGAACGTCGGGGAGGCTTTCGCCCTCGTCCAGATAGCTCTTGAGCATATCGCGGAGTTGGTAATACTTTTCGGTAGCCCAGCCGGCTTCGCTGATAGGCGCATCATAGTCGTAGCTGCTGCACATAGCCGAATAGGCTGGGTTGTTGGCGCCGCCCCAATGGCCGAAAGTGGTGCCGCCATGAGTCATATACAAGCTAAACGAGATGCCTTGGCTAAGCATTTCGCGCAAGCCATCTACCATCACTGCGCCGTCGCGAGTCTCGTGCTTTCTGCCCCAATGGTCGAACCATCCGCTCCAGTATTCGCTGCACATCAGCGGACTCTTAGGACGCACTTCACGCAATTTTTCGAACTGGGCATTGATATCAGCCCCAGTGCCGAAGTTTACGGTCCAGAGCAAATCGTCCAAGGCATTATTTAAGAAATTCGAACTCCAATCGCATTGAAATAGGGTAACGTCGTTAAATCCAGCCGCGCGCACAGTGTCGCGAATCGCCGAAATATACGACTTATCAGTTGCATACGAACCGTACTCGTTCTCCACCTGCACCATGATGATGTTTCCGCCTCTGGTAATCTGCAAATCGCTCAGCTGCTTGCCCACTTGACGCATAAACTGCCCTACGTGCTTCATATAGAATGGGTCTTGAGTGCGGAGTTGCACGCTGTCGTTCTTCAAGAGCCACCAAGGTAGTCCGCCCATTTCCCACTCAGCGCATACATATGGACCCGGTCTTACGATGACATACATGCCATGCTTTTGCGCCAATCGGCAGAATGCCGCAATGTCCTTATTGCCCGAGAAATCGAAATTGCCAGGAGTCTGCTCATGCAGATTCCAGAATACATATAGGCAAATAGTGTTCATGCCGAGCGACTTACACATCTCGATGCGATGCTCCCAATACTCGCGCGGGATTCGCGGATAGTGCATCTCAGCAGCTTTCACCACAAAGGGTTCGCCGTTCAACAAAAATGCATTCTCGCCAACCTCAAATGTGCCAGGCTGACTTCCTCTGCACCCCATCATTATGCACGCCAACAATAGGGTTATCACTGCGTACTTCATTTTCATAGATATTGTCATTAATTAGTTTCTACAAGTTTGCTCCACGCGACAAAGTTAATTCAAACCGATGAACTAATCAATGTGTTTTTTGCCAAAAAAGATGGACTATATTACGGAATCCACCGAGCATTGATTTGCGTAAATTCCGCAAATTGCCCGCTCAAGGCTGCATGATGCTCGTGGGCTTGGCTATAATACAGAATTACCTCCGGGAGTAGTACGCTTCCGGAGGTAATTATTATGTAGAATGTCCATCTTGAGGACTTGCTATTAGCTTTATTCAGCAGCTTCTTCGGTTTTGCCCTGCATGGCTGCAAAAATCTTGGTTTCGAGTTCTTCAGCCAATTCTGGATTGTCGGCAATAATCTGCTTCACAGCGTCGCGGCCTTGTCCGAGCTTGGTGTCGCCATAAGAGAACCAGCTGCCGCTCTTCTTCACAATGCCGAACTGCACGCCCAAATCAATTATTTCGCCGTTACGCGAAATGCCTTCGCCAAAGAGAATCTCAAATTCAGTCTTGCGGAATGGAGGTGCCACCTTGTTCTTAACCACTTTCACGCGAGTCATATTACCAAGCACATCTTCGCCGTTCTTAATCTGACCAATGCGGCGAATATCGATGCGCACCGAGCTATAGAACTTAAGCGCATTACCGCCGGTAGTAGTCTCTGGAGTGCCAAAGAGCACGCCGAGCTTATCGCGAAGCTGATTGATGAAGATGCAGCAAGTATTGGTCTTAGCTATGGTAGCAGTGAGTTTGCGTAGCGCCTGGCTCATCAAGCGAGCCTGCAAGCCCATCTTACTTTCGCCCATTTCGCCTTCGATTTCAGCCTTTGGAGTCAAGGCAGCCACCGAGTCGATAACGATAATGTCGATAGCCGAACTGCGGATCAACTGGTCGGCAATCTCCAGAGCCTGTTCGCCACAGTCGGGCTGCGCGATAAGCAAACTGTTAACGTCCACACCGAGTTTTTCGGCATAGAAGCGGTCGAAAGCGTGTTCGGCGTCGATGATAGCAGCAATGCCGCCAAGCTTCTGCGCCTCAGCGATAGCGTGGATAGCGAGGGTGGTCTTACCGCTCGATTCAGGACCGTAGATTTCGATGATACGTCCACGAGGATAGCCGCCTACACCAAGGGCATAGTTAAGCCCGATTGACCCGGTAGGTATCACATCCACTTCTTCCACCTTATCGTCGCCAAGCTTCATAATCGAACCCTTGCCGTAGCTCTTGTCGATTTTGTCCATTGCCACTTGCAGGGCTTTAAGCTTCTCAGCCGACACAGGAACGCGATTTGGCTGCTTTGCGCCACTTTCAAGCTCAAGTTCGCCGTCAAATTCTAATTCTTTTGCCATTTGTTTATTGAGTTTTTCGTTAATAATTCAATGTGATTCTGCGCCTTAGCTCATGCCGCCTAACCGCGCAAATTTTTCAACACAAATATAATAATTTCTTCTTACAATGCAAAGAAATATATCATCTGCGCAACTAATTTGCCCATTATGGCAAAAATCTGTTAAATTCGTAAAAACCTGTTTTTAATTTTAAAAGTCCTATATGTGATCCATAAAGTTCATACAAATATTAGATTTGGATTATCCAATAATATTTCTTCTTGAGTCCATTTATACATCAAACATAGTCCTCCATACTCTCATCTTGTTTTAACAGAAACATAGTCTTTTGTCGTTCTATTTCTGCTTTCAGTTGCTCACGTGTAGGCATGTAGGTCATATATTTTGAGGCAAATAGGTGCGCATTGTCATGTAGAATGGAATATCGTGCGATATCCTCATCGGTATCTTCACATAAAAGAAGCCCGATGGTGGGATTATCGTCTTCCGACCTCTGCTTTTCATCGTACATACGAACATACATATCCATCTGTCCCACGTCTTGATGTGTTATTTTCGACGTTTTAAGGTCAATCAGTACGAAACACTTCAGAATATAGTTATAAAATACCAAGTCGATATAATAATCCTGCT
>CALZAF010000197.1 GCA_945612775.1 uncultured bacterium
TCGCCCGTCACGCAATCGGACGGCAAAGCGGTATCGCCTTTCACGCTGCAATTCTTGCTCTCAGTGCAGCAAAACTTTGTGGAGCATCGCGATGTGGCGTGGTATGCCTCGCAAGCCAATATGTCAACCGGGTATTTCTCGCGCTGCATACGCCAGACTGTAGGCAAATCGCCATCGCATATCATTGCCCTCTACACTGTGCAGATGGCTAAAACGCTGCTCGACAAGAGCAATAAAAGCATCAAGGAGATTAGTCAAGAATTAGGATTTCCCGAACAATTCACATTCCGAAAGTATTTCAAACAACACACAGGAATGTCGCCCACCGACTACCGCAAAGCCGCTAACAACGGCTATTTCTGCCGATAAGAATGTCTTTTTGCTCCAGAAGCGATGACTACTTAGCTATTAAGCCCTACTTATTCGCGCACTATCAAGCAGTCGCTGATATTGCGTGTCTCGGGAGAGATGCTTATGCCTATACGAATGATTTTCCTACCATCGATGGCAAAAGGTAGGACGTAGTCCTTGCGCGAAATTTGGTCGATGGCTTCTTGAGCCGTACCGCCGAACTTAAACTCGATGACATAGCAAAAATCAGGTGTCTGCAACACCATATCTATGCGTCCGAAGCTGGTGTGATATTCGGCTTGGACATACATACCTATGAGCTTGTGGAAGAGCCATACTTGGTTCTGATAGTGGTTTTCAAGATTCTTTACAAGTTCGTAAGGTGTGTCGGCAAAAAGGGACCGCAAACGCATTACAAACTCATCGGCATCGCCGCGACGAAGGGATTGCACATAATTGCGAATGTCGAACGGCGTAGTGTCGGATCCGCTTCGATTGAGATAATACGGTATCAAGAACTTGGTAAAACCCACTTCCACCTCTTTATTCGGGAAACCAAGGCGATAGAGATGAAACTCTTCATCATAGCCCTTAATGGTGAGGTAGCCGCTTTGATATATTACAGGTATCGGATTGGTTGACTCGGAATCTATGCAATTTAGCACATCTTCCTCTACCTCCACATTTGCCATATTCGCCAGGTTATAATTGTGGCGTACTAACAAGGTTGCAAGATAAGTGGGAGTTCCGGTCTCAAACCAATAGCTTTTGAACACTCCATTCTTTAATGTATTAAACACGCTAAACGGATTATAAAGCCCTGAGGCATTTTCACGGAAATGATAGCCGTCGTAGAGCTCTCGAAGTTTATTGAGGGCTTGCTCATAGGTGAGGGAATTGCCCACTGCAAGACTCTCAATATATGGTTTTAACTGCGTAGTGAGTTCTTGCTCAGTAATGCCGCAAATGTCGACAAACCGAGGGCTCATCGATATATCCTCAAGGTTGTTTAAATCGCTGAAAACGCTCACTTTGCCAAACTTTGTTACTCCTGTAAGGAATGCAAATTTTATGCAACCGTCCATCGATTTCAAAGCCCCATAGAATGCTTTTAGCGTGCTGCGAAACTCGTCTTGAAGTTTCTTATTGTCTATAGCTTGTAGCATGGGTTTATCGTATTCATCGATAAGGATTACCACCCCACGTCCGGTTTGCTTGTAAGCTCGCTCAATTACTCCCTCAAAACGCTGTCCGAAAGATTTCTCAATATGGTTTACACCAAATATCTCTTCCTGCCTATTCAAAAATTTATTCAGCCTATCCTCCAAGATTCCTATTGAGGAATAATTGTCAGTATTTAGGTCGAGATGCATTATGGGATATGATTTCCAATCCCATTTCACGCTGTCATCAGTGGCTATAAATAACCGATTACCTATGGTGCCGTCAAAATACTGTTTCTTGCCTTCGAAAAATGCTTGAATGGTTGACATAAGCAACGACTTTCCAAACCTACGCGGGCGGGAAAGGGAATAATAACAACCCTCATTAACCATTTTCCAAATTAACGAAGTCTTGTCGAGATATACATAATTTTCATTACGCAATTTCTCAAATTCTTGTATGCCTATTGGCAGTTTCAAGGTGTTACTCATATCTATTTTCTTATATTATACCATCTTACCGCATCGAGGATACGACACAGCACAAAGATACGATTTTTTATAAAAAAGTGTCATTACGCTCTTGCTAAAATTGCGTAGATATCACTTGAAACTCGGTGCGGCGGTTGATTTGGTCGGCGGCGTCTTGGTCTTCTTCCGATAGGGTCTGCACAAACTCTTCATTGAGCACATCGCCTTCCTTAAACTGCGGATATAGGCGTGCTATGCGCTTGGTGACGGTCTTTGGGCGCTTTTCGCCATAGCCCTTGGGGCGCAATCTTTCGGGCGCTATGCCTGCTGCTATCAGATAATCTACCACCGACTGGGCTCGGCGTTCGCTCAGGCGCTCATTATATTCGTCGCGGCCCCAACGGTCGGTGTGCGACGCCATCTCTATCACTATATTTGGATTGTCCTTCATGATTGTAACCATAGTGTCGAGCGCTGCCATCGATTCGGGGCGCAATGTGGCTTTATCGAAGTCGTAGAAGATGTTTTCTATAACTTGTGGCTTGGTCATAGCCGCCAAAATGAAATCTACGGCATATTCGGCATCTTCCTCGGCATCGTCGCTGCGGAACACCTGTCGGCCGTTCATATAGCCCTTGGCGCTCGCCATCATCACATAGTTCACGCCGCGCTGCAGATTAAACTCAAATGTGCCGTCGGTCTTGCCTACTGCCTTCTGATTGCTGCCATCGTCGCCCACTATGCGTATCACAGCATTTGGCACTGGCTCTTCGTCGCGGTCGAGCACATAGCCCGATATGGTAATTTTCAGGTCGGGTTTCACGAAGCTATATATGTGGTCGTAGCCGCGGGCATCGTTGCGATTCGAACTGAAAAAGCCCGATTCGCCTTCGCCGAATGTGATGCCGAAGTCGTCGTACGACGAGTTCATAGGCCATCCCATATTTTCCACGTTCCAGCCGCCCGATGGAGTCATGGTGGCTTTAAATATGTCGAGTCCGCCCATTCCGGCATGGCCGTTGCTGGCGAAATAGATTACGCTATCGCTGCGGATATATGGAAAACGCTCGTCGCCGGGCGTATTTATCACATCGCCAAGGTTTTCGAGTGTGCCCACGCGTTCTTTCAGATTGATGCGCCACAGGTCCTTGCCGCCTTGTCCGCCTGGCATATCGCTGGTGAAATATAGCCAATTTCCGTCGGGCGACACTGCAGGGTCGCTGTATGCCGATAATGTGTCGGCGGTGATTTCGAGTTTCACAGGGGCGCTCCATTGCGCCTCGCTGCGCTGCGAGGTATAGATTTCTACCGATGTATTCGAATTGAGTTCGCGGCGTGCCTTGGCGAGGTACATGGTGCTGCCGTCGGGCGAGAATGCCGTAATGCCTTCGTCAAGTTCGCTATTCAACTCTCCCTCAACGGGTTCGGGGCGTTGCCACTGACCTTTTTCGTCTTTGCGGGTAACATACACGTCGCAATTCTTCATGCCTGTGATGTCGCTCTTCACCGTACCCTTCGATTTTTCGTTCGACGAGGTAAAATACATGCAGTCGAGCGCTGCATCGAAGAACATTGGGCAAAATTCGGCACGGCGCGAGTTGAAAAGTTTGGCTGGCGACACCTTATAGCGTGTAGGATTCTCCTTTATTCGGGCTGCATTTTGGCTGCCACGCAGTCCGTCGCGGGCAAGCTGGTTCTTGGGCGCTTTTTCCAAAAACGCCTCATAATTCTTCACAGCATCTTTGTATTTACCTTCCATGTGGAGCATCTGGGCAAGGTAGAGATATGCCATACTGTCGGGATACTCATAGCGCAAGGCGTTGCGGTAGGCGCCGGAGGCATTGGCTGCCATGTTCATGTGGCGATAACACTCGCCCATCTTAAATGCCACCTCGCCGCGCAGCGGACGCTGCTCTTTCTTCTTGAGCTTGTTATACACTTTCTTATAGGTCTTCATAGCCGAATAATACTCGCCGCGGGCATACTGCTCATCGGCTGTAGCCACCTTCACACCGCGGCAGCTCGCCATGGCAAGCAGCACCACAGCCAGCAGCACAAGCATTATTCTATCGTTCGCTTTCATTCCTTTATAAGTCTGCATATTTCACTCCAATATTTAACGAAAAAGCATCCTGCTTTATTGTGCAGGATGCCTAATATCATTATTTGGCCCATAGGGGCGTTTTCACTATTGGCGCGCGGCGTTTTAATCCTGAGCTTG
>CALZAF010000198.1 GCA_945612775.1 uncultured bacterium
CGCATCTATCAGTTCCGCGTGACATGGATGGACGACAAGGGCAAGATTCAGACCAACATGGGATATCGCATCCAGCATAACAATGCCATTGGTCCGTATAAGGGCGGCATCCGTTTCCACAAATCGGTTAACCTAAGCATCCTTAAGTTCTTGGCATTTGAACAGACATTCAAGAACTCGCTCACTACCCTCCCAATGGGTGGCGCAAAGGGCGGTTCGGACTTCAGCCCTCGCGGCAAGTCGCGCGCCGAAGTGATGCGTTTCTGCCAAGCATTTATGCAAGAACTTACCCGCCACGTGGGTCCTGACACCGACGTGCCTGCTGGCGATATAGGTGTAGGTGGCCGCGAAGTGGGCTTTATGTTCGGCGCTTACAAGAAACTCACCCACGAGTTTAGCGGCACATTCACCGGCAAGGGCCGCGAATTTGGCGGTTCGCTTATCCGCCCCGAAGCTACAGGCTACGGCAATGTGTATTTCCTTCAAGAAATGCTCAAGACCAGAGGCGACAGCGTAGCTGGCAAGAAGGTGCTCGTGTCGGGTGCTGGCAATGTGGCTCAATACACCGCTGAGAAGGTGCTTCAACTTGGCGGTACTGTGATGACCATGAGCGATTCCGACGGCTATATCTACGATCCCGACGGCATCGACCGCGAAAAGCTCGACTTCATCATGGAGCTCAAGAACTTCTACCGCGGACGTATTCGCGAATACATCGACAAATATCCTACAGCTAAATATGTGGCTGGCGCAAAGCCTTGGTACGAAAAAGCCGACATCGCTCTGCCTTGCGCTACTCAGAACGAACTCGACGAAGATGCTGCTAAGGCATTGATTGCCAATGGCGTGATTGCAGTGAGCGAAGGTGCTAACATGCCAAGCACCCCAGGCGCTATCCGCGTGTTCCAAGAGGCTAAGATTCTCTACGCTCCAGGCAAGGCTTCTAACGCTGGCGGTGTATCAGTTTCTGGCCTTGAAATGTCGCAAAACTCAGAGCGCTTGAGTTGGACAGCGGAAGAGGTTGACAACCGTCTGCACGCCATTATGGAAGACATCCATGCCAACTGCGTGAAGTATGGCACCGAACCCGACGGATACATCAACTACGTTAAGGGCGCCAACATCGCCGGCTTCATGAAGGTGGCTAAGGCTATGATGGCACAAGGTGTGGTATAATAGCCTTAAAGTTGAAATAAGTCAAAAAAAATAGGCACTCCCGAGCCAATCGGTGGTGCCTAATTTTTTTCATTACAAGCCTCCCTACATCCAAATAATGGAGAGGCGGTATAGCTGGGCGACGAGTGCTTTGCTGAGGGTGCTTGGCATAGCGTTCATAGCCATATTATATGCTATGAATTATTCGACTTGTCGGTCAATTATCACCCGACGTTAGTCAACGAATTTCACTTTTTCGGCATCTCGTTCGCGAGCTTCGGGAGCCTCGTCGGCATAGCCGAGACCTACGCATAGGCATAACTTATATTCGGGGCTGAAGCCAAGAATCTGCAAAATTTCTTCGCTATTCGAAGCCGAATTGATAAAACTTACAGGACTGCCGAGGCAGATGCTGCCCACGCCGAGCGATTGAGCGGCTATCATCATATTTTCGGCAAGCAATGCACAGTCGTATGCTGCAAAATCACTTTCGCGGTCGCGAGCGATGAAGGTCATCACCGGCGCACCTCTGAAGCATCCCTTGGCACGCTCGGCATCCTCGCCTTCTTTTCCCTCTGCCATGAGGGCCTTAATCTTCTCCATTGTCTCGGCATTATCCACTATGCGAACCTCCCACGACTGGCGATTCATGGCGTTAGGGGCATTGATGCCGCATTTGGCTATCTGCATCAGAGTGTCGCGGCCAACAGGCTGTGGTTTGTACTTGCGAATGCTGCGTCGCTGCATAATGGTCTCGATGGTGGCATTAGGATATTCACTGCTTTGTGCCGAGCTGGTAGCGCTTTGTGCACCGTCCTGACTGCCACCACACGATGCCATGGCTGCAAGGCAAAAGCCTCCAATAATGTTTCGTAGAATATTCATAGTTGTTTTATGGTGTTTATTTGTTGATATAATGTATATTTGCGGCAAATATAGCAAGCAAAAACATCATTTGCAACGGCATAGCAGGGCTCTGGTGGCATATATGGTGCAAGATTTTCGATTATTTAACGCCATATAGCACCTCTTTGCAAAAAAAAGTTATGCTTCAGCGTGATATTATGGCTTCTCATTGCGTCTAATGTAGGAAATAAGAACATTTAGACTGAACGATTATGAAAATTCGAAACGAACAACCATCTGATTACCGCGAAGTGGAAAACCTAACTCGCGAAGCATTCTGGAACGAATATCGCCCAGGATGCACCGAGCATTTTGTGCTCAACCGTTATCGCAACAACCCCGACTTTATCCCCGAACTCGACCTCGTGATGGAGGAGGACGACAAGATAATAGGCCATGTGATGTTTTCTCATGCGTCGCTCACCAAAGCCGACGGTTCTACAATGCCAGCTTGGACTTTTGGTCCTATCAGCATTGCCCCCGACTATAAGCGCAAGGGCTATGGTCTGGCGTTGCTCAACCATGCCATCGACAAGGCTCGCGCTATGGGCATAGGCGTGCTCTGTATGGAGGGTAACATCGAATTTTATCGTCATGCGGGATTTGCCGAGGCATCCGCTCTCGGGCTGCACTATCACGGCACTCCCGATGCCGAAGCCTCTTTTTTCCTTGCGCAGGAGTTGATTCCTGGCTACCTCGGTGGCATAGAAGCCACCTACACGCCACCAAAAGGCTACTTTGTGGCTGATGAATTGCCCGAAGAATTTGCCGCCTACGATGCCACTTTTCCACATAAGAAGAAATGCTTCCAACCCGGTCAACTGCCTCAATTCTGCCAAAGTTGCGGCATGCCTATCTCCGAAGAGAAGATTTGCGGCACCGATGCCGACGGCAGCACTAATTTCGAATATTGCAAATATTGCTACAACAATGGCAAATTTAAACCTCCCTACACAATGGAGGGCATGATAAAGCATTGCCTGCGCTTTATCGACGAAGTTAACCGATTTATGCCCAAGCCATTGACTGTGGAAGAATATTCCGCTATGCTTCACACCATTCTGCCCACGCTAAAGCGTTGGCGCAATAAATAACTACCACATTTTTAAAACCGCTCATTACACAATGAAAGAAATACTATATATCCTTCTCGACCAATTTGCCGAACACGAGTTGTCGTTTTTGGCACAAGCCATCACAACCGATGAGACAGGACCGCGACAAAACGCTAAATACTGCAACCGCATGGTTGCACCAACGCACGAACCAGTGACTTCGATAGGCGGAATGAAGGTGATACCCGACTATTCTTTTGCCGACGCTCCGCACGACTATGCGGCATTGGTGCTGATAGGCGGATATGGGTGGACATCGCCCGAAGCAGATATAATAATGCCGATGGTGGCTGAGGCTATTGCGCGAAAAGTGCCAGTAGGCGCTATCTGCAATGCCGCATCGTGGATGGCTAAGCACGGATACCTCAACTCCGTGAAGCACACCGGAAACGGCATCGACCAGCTGCATCTTTGGGGCGGCGAAAACTACAGCAACGAGGTTGGCTATGTACACGCCCAAGCCGTTAGCGATGGCAAAATAGTAACTGCCAACGGCACCGGATACCTCGATTTTGCCCGCGAAATGCTATTATTGCTCGACAACGATACCGCGGAGGCCATTTATCGCTTCCACGCATTCTTCAGCATGGGCATGACCCAACTCATGGCACCTCAGCCGCGCTTTAAGTGCAATACCATAGGACTCCTTACCACCAACAACGCCGCCACGGTGGAGTTCTACCGCCACGCATTCGGCTTTACCACCGATTGGGACGGCGAGGCTCCTAATGTGGATATGCGCCTTGGCGACATGCGCATCATCCTATTCCCGCGCGAGGATTTCGAGCAGATGACGCAGACCAAATATGCCTATCCTCAAGGCCTTAACGGCACCATGGAGATAGCTATAGATGTACCAACATTTGCCGATGTAGATAAGGAATATGCCCACGCCATAGCATGTGGTGCCAAATCCGTAATGCCACCTACCACCGAACCATGGGGACAGCGAACCTGCTACGTAGCCGACCCTGATGGCAATCTGATTGAGATTAACTCGTTTGTTGAATAACGAAAG
>CALZAF010000199.1 GCA_945612775.1 uncultured bacterium
GCCTCAAAATTTTGTATCTTGGTGATTTTAACACGGATTACCACAAGATTTTTTTGACGCGGATTACCACAAGATTTTTTTTGACGCGGATTACCACAAGATTTTTTTGACACGGATTACCATAAGGTTCTTTTTAACACGGATTTTCACGGAGTTTTCAGACGCTATTTGTGCAGATATGTGAAATATTCTGTGAAAAACCTGTGTTCTTTAGGCGGGTGATTATCAGTATCTCCGAAGCTGATTTGTCCTGGGGCATGTTTACACCACACCGGTCGCTGCGCTCCCTTTGTGTGGTGCTAACCATAAATCAGCCTCTGCCGAGGCTGTGCGGCGGTAACGCAATCTGTTAGATAACCCTATCTGGTAAATCTGCGTGAGATTGTGAGACCGAGGATTATTCCGTGAGGAAGAATAGCGGAGAGCATTCGTAGCGGGGCAGGGCGAATAGTTGCAGGGCTCGGGTGCGCATTTCTACTGAGTTGGAGCAGTCGCCTACGCTCACGCCTTTGGCTTCGAGGGCGCTTCGCATGGTGTTGAGCGCTATCTCGGGCGTGTTGTTATCGTTGCTGAGGTGGCACAGGAACAGATATTTGAGGTGCTCGGCATAGTTTTCGCTCACAAATTGGGCTGCCACCACGTTGTCGAGGTGGCCGTTGTCCTTGCGAATGCGTTGCTTGAGGTATTCGGGGTAAGAGCCCTCGGTGAGCATCTTGTTGTCGTAGTTGCTCTCGAGCATCAGATAGTTGGCTTGCTTCATGTAGTGCTCGGCGCGGTGTGTGATAGATCCCATGTCGGTGGCAACCACAAACCGGCGGTCGGCGTTTTCGATAAGGAAACCCATATTGTCGGTACCGTCGTGCGAAGTATCGAAAGCGGTGATGGTGAAGTCGGCTATCTTAAAAGGAATTTCCTTATACACATTTTCGTGGTAGTCCTTGATGCGGCGAGAGATGTTGTGGCGGCGCAGCAGGCCGTTCATCAGTCGCGGCGTGCTATAGATGCGCATATGCTTATAGCGGCGTACTATGGTGTAGGCATAGCGCACGTGGTCGCCGTGGTCGTGGGTTAGGATTATGCCTTTAACCATTTCGGGCGAGATGCCATTTTTCTGCAGCGACTTGAACACGAAGTCGCTATCAACGCCGGCGTCGATGAGGATTCCGCCATCGTCGTTGCCAAGATAAGAGCAGTTGCCGCTGCTGCCGCTGCCGAAGCTCATAAATCGGAGTCGCACGGCTGGCTTAGGCTCGGGCTTAGGTTCAGCTGGCGCTTGGGGCTGCTTAGTTTTGGGCAATACCACCTCGAAGTCGGGCATAGGTTCAGCCTCGGGCTCGCATTCCTGTGGCTCGGAAGTAAGTGACTCTTCTTCTTCGAAAAAGAGGGCGTCGAAGAGTCCGGCTTGACGAGGGTCGTATTTGCTTTTCTTGCTTTTTGCCATTACTTATTTATATAGAAGAAAGATGGTGGGTATTTTGTCGAAATCGTATTTCGTTTTAGCCCATTCTTTCACAGTTTTCGTTACTATCTTCTCGTCCTTGCCGGTGATGTTGCTCGCCACGCACAGCGCCAAGTTGCCGGGAAGCACTTTGCACATCTCTGCCATGAGTTTATTGTTGCGGTAGGGCGTCTCGATGAATATTTGTGTCTGCCCGTCGCGAATCAAGCGTTCCATTTCCTTGAATTTGCGGGCGCGTTCGCCTTGGTCGATGGGCAGGTAGCCCAAGAAGGCGAAGCTCTGACCGTTGAATCCGCTGCCCATCATGCCCATCAGTATGCTCGAGGGTCCCACGAGAGGGCGCACCTTCAGACCTTTGCGCTGGGCTATTGCCACCACGTCGGCGCCCGGGTCGGCTATTGCCGGGCAACCAGCCTCCGAGATTACGCCCATGGCGTTGCCCTGCTCGAGCGGGAGCAGATAGCTGGCAATGGCGCCTGGGTCGGTGTGGCGATTGAGCTCGTAGAACGTGAGACTGTCGATGTCGATTTCGCGGTCGCATTTCTTGAGAAAGCGTCGCGCGCTGCGCACATTTTCCACTATGAAGTGCTTCACCTGTCGCACAATGGCAATGTTGCAGGCGGGCACCACATCCTCTACAGCGCCATCGCTGAGCGGAACGGGAATCAAATAAAGCGCAGTTTCAATCATCGGTTTCAGGTAGTTTGGTTGTTATCTAAGCTTATTGGTTGCGCCAATGGTGACACAACAATTTGCAAATGTAGCAAAAAATGCTGAATAATGAAACAGCAAAGTGGTCAATCTGACGCAATGTGGCTAAAAAAGCCGAATCAGAGCTCTGCGGCAGTGCGATAGTTGCCCGGGATTAGTCGAAAAGTTGCTTTAGGATGTCGGGCGACTTCATGCTGCCTATGGTGCTGAAGTGGATGCGGAAATATTCTATCATTATGTCGATAATCTCGCAGCGCTGCTGGCGATTGTAGCGAAAAAGGTGCATATTGGCATAGGTGATGCGCGACAGGTTGTACAGGGCACGCGCCTGAAGCGGAGGCAGGCGGTGCGACGACATGGGCATGTGCTGCACAAACACGCCCTCGGTCATGTCGAACCACGATCCCGGGCTGAAGCTCTCGCTATCGGGCTGCACGCCCAGCAATGTGCCGAGGTGATAGACGAAGCACAGATGGAAGTTTGCCACAGGCGTAGTGGCGTCGTTGAGCAGGATAATCGATTGCTTGATGTAGGCAAATAGGGCATAGTTGCGCTCATTTTCCTGAATCACGTGGCAAAGAAATTCGCTGATGAACATAGCCACAGCGCTGCGCACCGGGTCGCCGTAGATTCGCGCCAGCGGCACCACGAGCCGAGCGTCGCGAAAATTGTAGATGTCGCGTCCGGGCACCATGCGCACCTCCATCTCCACTATCGACAGCGGCATAAATGCGGCGTTGCGCATGCGTGCGCCCTTGGTGTTGCCTTGTGGCACGAGCAAAGCCATTCGGCCGCACTCATCGCTGTAGATGTGCGCAATCGAATTTTTGTCGGAGTATTTCATCACGTTGAGCACTATAGCCGTAATCTTGCGATACATAACGCGTTATAGGTTGTTGGGATTGAAAAATGCATACGAAGATACGAAAAAAGGCAGCTAAAACCGACAAAAAGCGAATTAAAAACAAAAAAATGCACTATTTTTTGAAAAACATTTGCGAGATTGAGAAATTGTATCTATCTTTGCACTCGCAAAAGGGGACAACCCCCGAAACGATGGCCCATTCGTCTATCGGTTAGGACGCAAGATTTTCATTCTTGAAAGAGCAGTTCGATTCTGCTATGGGCTACAAATAAAGAAATTAGCAAACAAAAATAAAAAGGTTTTTTAGAAATGGCAAACCACAAATCATCTGAAAAGAGAATTCGTCAAACAGCTGCAAAGCGCCTGCGCAATCGTTACTATGCAAAGACTGCTCGTAATGCTGTTCGCAAGCTTCGCAACACTGCTGACAAGGCAACTGCTGCTGAAGACTACAAGAAGGTAGCAGCTATGCTTGACAAGTTGGCTCGCAAGGGTGTGATTTCAAAGAACAAGGCTTCGAACTTGAAGTCAAAGCTTGCTCTTTGCGTTAACAAGCTTGCTTAATCGGATTACCAATTAAGACAACAAGCACCTCGGTGCCAATCATAGATGGCCCATTCGTCTATCGGTTAGGACGCAAGATTTTCATTCTTGAAAGAGCAGTTCGATTCTGCTATGGGCTACCTGAAGCGTTAAGTTCTTAGAACTTAACGCTTTTGCTCTATATGCCAGCCGCTGCAGCCATGGCTGGAATCATAAAACTTGGGGCCCGTTTTCACGATGGTGGGATATGTGAAATGATTTGTGAAATCGGTGCTCTCGTGCGCTTTGTTGGTGCTAAGCGGGTGGTTATCAGCATCTCCGAAGCTGATTTGCTTGGAGGAATGTGCACACCACACCGGTCGCTGCGCTCCCTCTGTGTGGTGCTAACCATAAGTCAACGTCTCCGACGTTGTGCGGCGGTTGCCGCTGATGCTTTTCATAACACGGATTATCACAAGATTGTTTGGGCGCGGATTTTCACGATTCGTGCGTGGATTAGATGGACTTATCAGATAAATCTTGGTGCCTGAATTAAAGTTTGCGGCTTTAGTTGGTGGCATTCTCGCGGTTTTGTAGTAAAT
>CALZAF010000200.1 GCA_945612775.1 uncultured bacterium
GGGCTGGATGCGTTAATTTATGCCGATTATCGATTACTACTATGAAAAACACACCTATAAGCGAAATAATCGCTGAAAACGAGCGCCGCAAGCGGAAGCTCGACTCACCTTACGACCCTGAACTGGGAATTGGATGCTGCGGCGAGCGCGTGCCGGTGCTGCGCCATGGCGTTACCTACCTCGTGCCTGCCGAGATGCCGTGCCGCGGCGCCGATGCGCTCTCCGACGCGGAGTGGGACCTGCTGCGCTTTGCCCACGACTTCGAATACTGGTGCGCCAAGTGCATCACCATCAAGGACAAGACCACTTGCCGCGACCGTATGCTGGTGCTTAATGCTCCGCAGCGGCGTATGCTTGCCGTGCTCGAGCAGATGCGCCGCCAGCAGCGTCCCATTCGCCTCATTATGCTCAAAGCGCGCCAATGGGGCGGTTCTACCCTCACGCAAGTATATATGGCATGGCTGCAAATAGTGCATCACACCAACTGGAACAGCATCATCTGCGGCCACTTGCGCGACACTTCTGCCACCATTCAGGGCATATATAGCCGACTGCTTGCCGCCTATCCCGAGCAGTATTGCACTGCCGACGAACCGTTCCGTTTCCGCCCCTACGAGAAAAGCCGAAGCGTGAGCGAGATAGTGGGCCGCAACTGCCTCGTTGCCACCACGTCGGCACAAAGCCAAGAGAGCGTGCGCGGCATGGATATCGCCATGGCGCACCTCACCGAAGTGGCTTTCTGGCCTACATCGGCTAAACACAGTCCCGAAAACATCATTCGGTCGGTGTGCGGATCGCTGATGCTCGAGCCCGACACGCTGCTCATCATGGAATCTACCGCCAATGGCATGGGCAACTACTTTCACCGCGAGTGGTTGCGCGCCAAGACGGGATTTAGCGACAAGCAGGCGCTGTTTGTGCCTTGGTATGAGATAGAAATCTACCGCCGCGAAGTTGATGACCCGGCAAAACTCGTGAAATCGCTCGACGAATACGAGGAAAACCTATGGAGCCTTGGTTGCACGCTCGAAATGATAGCCTGGTATCACGCCAAACGCAAGGAATACAATAGCCACAGCCAAATGCAAGCCGAATACCCCACCAACGACATCGAAGCATTTGCCAATAGCGGTATGCCGGTGTTCAACTCGGTTCACCTTGATGCGCTGCGCCGCGATTGCGCGCTTCCGGGCGCGCTGTGCCGCTTTACAAAGCCTCCGCTGAGCAGTGAGTCGCTCAACGACGTAAAGCTCGTAGAAGACGCCGAAACGGGCGAAATTCGCGTTTGGCAGCGACCCTACGCTCATCATTCGCCTCGAAACCGCTATGTGGTGGCTGTGGATGTGGGTGGACTCAGCGATAAAGCCGATTTTTCGGTCATCACGGTCATCGACCGCTTGGCATCGGCTTCGCGCATGGAGATAGTGGCAGAATGGCGCGGACATACCTATCACGACCGTCTGGCGTGGCTTGCAGCGCAGATGGCGACATACTACTGCGGCGCCCTGCTGGTGATAGAGAGCAATACGCTCGAAATGGAATACAGCGAGGGCGATGGCACGCAATATGTGCTCAACACCTTGCGGCACCACTACCGCAACCTATATCGCCGAAAGGGCGACCGTCTGGGCTTCCACACCAACCGCGAGACCAAGACCGAAGCGATATTCCATCTGATAGGACTCGTGCGCGACCACGGCTATACCGAGCACAGCGACGGCGCCATCAATGAGCTTGCTTGGTATGAACATAAGCCACGCGGCGGATTTGGTGCCATAGCCGGGCGCCACGACGATATGGTTATGACCCGCGCAATAGGCATGCTTATAGCCTCGCGTCTCAACGCCTACTCCGCCCCATCGCCCACTCTGCAAGAAGTGCTTTAGCGCCTCTCACAGATGGTTACAATCTAATCTCACGCAAATCCAACAGATGAAACAGAGATTTTTATTTAACAGATTTGAAATCTCTAAAATTCGCGGATAAAAAAACGTAATCGAGGCGGGTGATTTTGCAATCATCCGCCTCGATAAATTTATTTAAGCTAAATATAGAGCTTAGCCTATATTATTACTTGCGAGTCAAGCGAACCTTAGAGAAGCCGAACCAGCTTGCTTGGGTTTGAGTACCATCAGCCGTGCGCAACAAGCCGTGGAGACGGGTATCCTCGTCAGGGAATATGATAGAATTGAAGTCATCACTCCAAGTACCTTGAAGACCACCTTCATCTACTATATAACCACCCGATACACCATAGATGTAGATAGAGCAAATACCGTAGGCACCACCGAAGTTGAGGTTTTCAGCACAGAAGCTGCCGAATGGGATTTCCACATAACCAGTCTTGGTGTCGAGGTCATAGTGGTAATCAAGTTCTGCCTCACCATAGCTTACGCCATTGATACCGATGATGTAAAGAACTTCGTTGTAGCCTTCTTCACCTTCATCATAACCAACGATGTTAACATCCCAATTAACGTCCACTTTGTCGTAGTAGTCGTAGACAGTCATAGTCCACTTACCTTGCAGTTTTTCGTAGAATGCAGAGTCGTTATCCTTAAGAGTAACCACGCAAGAAGCGTTGGTGCCAATCTTAGCGCCGTTCACTTCAGTGATAGTAATCTTGAATACACGGTTAACGTTGATTTCAGTATCGTCAACAGTATTGATTTCAACAAATGCTTCTTGAGATTCAGAACCGATGTTGATAGTCTTAGAGGTAACGATATAGTGAGTATCTTCGATAGCTGACTCATTGTCGGCAGAAGCAGCCACTGGCTCACACTTAACTGTGATAGAAACACGACCGTTTTGCTCACCCGTGCACACTACTGGAATCTTAGCGATGCCCTTGTTCTCCTTAATTGACAATTGAGCATCTGCGAACTCTACAGTTGTAGCTGAAGAGGTATTTGCGTCTTCTTCCCATTCCTTTTCGTTCGAGCAAGATGCGAATCCGAAAGCAAGGGTAGCGCAAAGTACGTATGCTAATTTATTGATTTTCATAATGTCGATGTTTTTTAACAATTTATATTACATTAATAACCAGGATTTTGTTGACCAACCAACTGAGGGTTGTTTTCGATTTCAGTTGATGGGATAGGCCATACAAAACGGCGGTCGTCGGCTGCGTAATGTACGTTACCAAGAGAAACTGCTACATTGTTGATGCCTGGATTGAGAATAGAGTAATCGATGTTGCGGGTAAATTCCTTGCCCCAGCGGCGCAAGTCGCTCAAACGAGTACCTTCACCAATCATTTCTATCGAACGTTCAGCGATAGCGTTTTCGAGCAATGCCTTTTGTGAGAACTGGCCCTCTGCATCATAGTCAATGTGGCGGTTCTTCTTGAATTCTTGCAAGTACTTGCTACCACCTTCAACATTGCAGTAAGAACCTGCTTCAGCAGCGATAAGGTACATTTCGCTCAAGCGGAACACCTTTGGATAATGCATGAAGTTAGGAGTAGAAGTCTTTTGAAGAACTGGGTTACCGCTAAACTTAGTGAAAACATAGCAATTATAACCAGCACCTTCAACTTCAATCTTCAAAACGCCTACGAAGCTATCCCAACGAGCGTCATCTTCTTCGAATGAGAAAAGAACATCCACAGTTGGAATATAGTCAGCCGACTTCTTGTCGGTACCCAAGTAGTAGCCACCGATTGAGCTTGGAAGTTCGTCGGTAGAGCAGAATGGGCGGAAGATGATTTCCTTGCTGTTATCGTTCACCCAAAGGTCTTCGAGGCCATCGATGTCAGTCAAAGTGTAAACCTTGCTGTCGATAACTTGTGAAGCCTTGTTGTAGGCAGTTTGATAGTCACCTTTAAGGAGAGCCACGCGAGCTTGCATAGCCACTACAGCCCAAGAAGAAAGGTAAGTAGCCATTGGCTTAAGGTTTTCGGTAGCGTCAGCAGCATCTGAAGCTTCAAATTCCTTCAATGCAGCGTAAGCTTCGTCAAGGTCCTTATTGATAAGAGCATAAGTTTCGTCTTGAGTGCTACGGCCAGGATATTGGTCAGTTTCACCAGTTGGGTTGTAAACAGTTACCAAAGGAAGACCCTTAGCTGGAGTGCTGCCACCAACCTTGCTGTAGTTTTCCATAAACTTGTCGGCAAGCATCCAATATTGATAAGCGC
>CALZAF010000201.1 GCA_945612775.1 uncultured bacterium
CAGCTTGGATGTGAGCTTCAGCCTTAGCCTTTGAAGTGTAGAAACCAGTACATTCAAGAACTACGTCAACGCCAAGTTCTCCCCAAGGAAGTTCTGCTGCGTTTGGCATAGCGTAGATAGTGATTTCTTGACCGTCAACGATGATTGAGTTGTCGGTTGCTTCTACAGTGTGCTTGTTTTCGCCGAACTTACCTGCGAAACCACCTTGAGCTGTGTCATACTTCAAAAGGTGTGCAAGCATCTTAGGGCTAGTCAAGTCGTTGATTGCAACTACTTCATAACCTTCTGCCTCAAACATTTGACGGAAAGCGAGGCGACCGATACGGCCGAAACCGTTAATAGCTACTTTTGTCATTTTTCTTAAAAATTTATTGGTTAAAATAATATGTAGTTATCGTTTTAAAGATATTTTTATATCTTTGCAATCGTTAAGGCTTTGCTCACCATCCTAAGTGGCTGGAATGTGCGCACTTGCCTTTAACGATGCAAAAGTAATATTTTTTTTTCAATATTGGTGCGTATTTCAATAAAATAATAGAAATTTTTCCTCAATAATTTCAATTTAATTTGTTTGCGTAACTATTTGACTCTGATTAGCTATTTATTTTTGTTTTTAACTATCTAATATTTGTGAGATTATGAGTAAATTTTTGACTGAATTCAAAGAATTCGCTATGCGTGGCAACGTGATGGATATGGCTGTGGGTGTTATCATCGGTGGCGCCTTTGGCAAGATTGTCACTTCGCTCGTTAACGACGTTATTATGCCTCTTGTGGGACTTGTGGTAGGTGGCG
Organism: uncultured bacterium; assembly: GCA_945612775.1. Lineage (GTDB taxonomy): Bacteria > Bacteroidota > Bacteroidia > Bacteroidales > Muribaculaceae > SFTJ01. Next base: position 796 of record CALZAF010000201.1, read on the forward strand.
TGGATTTCACCAACCTAAAATGGGTGTTTGCCGAAGCTACCGAAGAGACTCCTGAGGCTGCTTTGATGTACGGCCAATTTATCCAAAACGTGGTCGATTTCCTTATCATCGCATTCTGTATCTTCTTGATGGTGAAAGCTATTGCACGTCTCACCAAGAAGAAAGAAGAGGCTCCTGCTCCTGCACCTGCTCCCGAACCTTCGGCTGAGGAAAAGCTCCTTACCGAGATTCGCGACCTCTTGAAGGACAAGAAGTAAGAATAATCGCGTCACACATCCCTTGTGTGTGACAAACGCGAAAAAATTTCAAGACGCCAAGCGCCGCAGCTCCCTCGCGAACTGCGGCGCTCTGGTTTTTCACCACGCTGGTGTATTCCTCTTATTTCACGCTGACTGTAGAATTGTAGGTATGAACTCCGTCGGCGTTTATTACATCCACTATTAGACGGTAATTGCCAGGGCGCGATGGCGTTAGCAGCCGCTCTTGCGCCTCGGCAACGCGGTAAATTCCCATAGGTCGATAATATGTGCCCAAGCTCGGGCGCTTTATTTCGCCATGATAATTGCGCGTCTTCACCACAACGGCTCCATGTAATGCTCCAAAAGTTACTGCCAATGCTTGCCATGGCTGAAGAAACTCTACCGACTCTATCTCTTTTGCCGACATCTCCATGGCGAAATCAAGTTGAGCACCATTATACCGTGAACCATCGATTAATAGCGGAAGTGATGTGGCATTCTTTCGGTCGGCAACGCCATCTCCATCATTGTCATCTATAGGTATCAGTCCGGCAGATACGCCTCTTTTGGTACCTAATGCATATCTGCTTCCTGCACGCCTCACTATCAGCGCTGGAATATCGCGAAGTATATCATATAGCGTGATATAGTTCTTTTCGTCAATAGTCGCCTGGCTTTTGTAGTTGGTGCCATAGAATCGTTCGGTTTCGTGGCGCTTATCCACATGTATGCGTGCTTTGACGGTTATTTCCGGCAAATTATACTTCTCAAGATTGGCAAACGAACCGATAGACGCCTCCGACACAGCATACTGATGCGCATACCCCCACTTCCTACCACCTGCCGATGGTGCCGGGAACACATCGTCATCGAATCGGAACTCTGCTTTGACCGGCTTTTCGCGTTTTGAGATATATTGCACGAAAAAGTCAGTTCCTTCTTCGAAATTATCTACCGGGATGCTGAATCTGCCGTCTTTTTGGACTATTGTGTCATATACGCAGTTGTTGTCGGTGCGGTATGCGATGATTCTGCCGTTCTTATATGGATGCCAATTCTGCATCAGTGCCGTACCTGAGAGTGTAATCACCATTTCGGGCATATACTCATATATGGATTTGCCTTTCGTGACTGCTTCTTTGAGGTTGAGCCTGGCGAGGCGGGCTGTCGATAGCCATGCCTGAAGGTCGGCTTGGCGCTGTCGTGGCGATTGCTTCCACGACGAGTAGGGAAATGGAAGTGTCGAAGCATATTCGTTTTCATACAGCAGAGCATCTTCGGCTGTAGGCGCCCACAACTCGTCGCAACTCACAAATCGGCACATCACCACGCCCGCGGTGTCGCTCAGTGCACATAATTGACGCACATCTACCTCGGTGCCACTCGGCAATGGCATGATTGTATCGGTGAAATCCGCCCCTGATTGCTTGCGCTGAAGGGCGGTGTATTCTGCCATCACATTCATCGCCGTGTCGGCAAGCAATATGGTAGCCGTGTTTGGTGCATAGGTTAGGCGTATAGCACCCGACGGGCGAACTGCGCCACAGTTTAGCAGCCCGTTTTGGCGATCGTAGGTGTAGATGTGCCAACCCGCCGTATCGGAAGGCATATTGTGCACATCGTAGCTGATTATGTTGTAGTTCAGCGATGCCGACACCTTAACGGCTCCCGGCTTGGCATCGGGCACGGCAAACGATTGCTCGCTTGCCTCGATGCCATCGATGGTAATCCGGTAATGGTCGCCCCACTGCGGCAGGTAGGTTATGCTGGCTGTGCCCGAAAGTGATGTCTTGGCGCTTGCCACCACCTCTCCACTTTCATTCTCCAGATATATCGTTCTGTCAGTGATGGGGTATCCCGACATGCTTTGCAGCACAATCACCAATCTTTGAAGCTCGCCGGCTGCAAGTTTGCCTCCCTCGGGGGATATACGGCATTGCACATTATGGAGCGAATGACTGTCGTTAATGGGGCGTTCTCCACACACCAGAGGGGCATAAGCATAGCCCTCGTTGTTAAAGTTTCGCATTAGCTTGGTATATGCCCGCAAGTAATACATGCCTTTTACGAACAAGCCGTCGGTAGGTATGATGGTGGTAAATTGTCCCAAACTGTCGCACGCCAATCGCTGCCGTATTAGCACCGAATCCTGTCGGCTAATTAGCTCCAAATAGAGTATTCGGCTATATGGTGTGATGTGATTGTGGGCTTGGCTGGTAACAACCCCGTTAACCCTTATCGTATCTCCCGCATCAAACCACAATTTCTCGGGCGCAAGATATATCTGCTCTGTGCGCAAATCGTCGGGCAGCTGCGCCCATGTGGCGAAACAGCAAACCGACATTACCGCCATCAGTATGATATATCTTATTTTAGTTTTCATGGAACAATTCGATTATATATACGTCACATTCAGTTTAGTGAAAAAAATACCAGAAACAATATAAAATACTTTATTCGTTTCATAATATTTGAATTTAATGGTTAAATAATCAAATTATGTTGCTTATCATTTGCAAATATAGTAGTTTTTGTTGAACTGTAAAATATACTCCGGCCGTGTGGTAAGAATTTTTTGCATATAACGCTTGTAAATTAAATCATTGTTAGTATATTTGCAGCATAATGCTTTAAAATGTAATCGTTATGGAAGATATATATGCGCTTTCGGATGCTCAAATTCAAAAGCGAATCGGAGAAAAGATAAAAGCCGTCAGGCTTAAACAAAACATCACTCAGGATAGTTTGGCAGAATCGTCATCGATATCGCGCTCGTCAATTCAAAAAGTAGAAGCCGGGGAAATAAAGTCGTTTGATACATTTCTTCGTGTATTAAGGACTCTTGGAATGCTTGATGATATTAGCCGCTTGTGCCAAGAAGAGCAATTAAGTCCGAGTGAATATTATAAAATGGTAAATTCAGCAAAGAAACACCGCCGACAGCGAGCTGTGGGCCGTATTAGCACTAAGAAGGAGGAATCGGAATGGTAGACGTAGCAAAAGTAAAGATGTATGGGCAGAATGTGGGCACATTCAGTTGGGA
>CALZAF010000202.1 GCA_945612775.1 uncultured bacterium
CCCATTGTGGCAATCCGTGTTAAAATCCCCCTCATTGTGGCAATCCGTGTTAAAATCCCCCTCATTGTGGCAATCCGAGTTAAAATCCCACTCCCTCATTGTGGAAATCCGTGTTAAAACAACCCACCCATTGTGGAAATCCGTGTTAAAATCCCTCCCCATTGTGGCAATCCGTGTTAAAATCCCCCTCATTGTGGCAATCCGTGTTAAAACAACCCCATTTGTGGTAAAATATCCGAGGCGAGGATACGATTATATCGCAAATAATCCGTATCTTTGCAAAACTTAAGCTGATATATGAAATATATCAATCATTACAGATTGTTGCCAAAGCCTCACGCCGACTACTGCGATAGTGTCCCCGTAAAGACCCAAGCAACACCATTTACCCACCCCCAAAACACCGAGCCCCGCCCGGTGACCCCAGTTATTGTATAAAAAAACGAGATGACATGAACATTTTAAAGAGATTTTTCAACCGAATTCTCGGACACTTTCCGCTTCTCCAAAATCTCATACAATACATCAAAATTAACTTCCCATCGCGTACAAAATTTGGCAGCATAGCGTCAAATTGCATGCTTCAATACCCAATACATGCCGAATGGCCGCAAACTGTGTTTATCGAAGAGAATACGCGCATTCGCAGCGGCGTTAATTTTATTAATTCCCCCACTGAAAAAATAATAATCAGCAAATACTCAGCCATCGGCCCCGGCACATCTTTCATCCCTGGCAACCATACAAGTACCGTAGGGATTCCGCATTTTTTGCTCGGTTTGTCACATATCAACGACAAATCAAGCGACATAATTGTGGAAGAAGACTGCTGGGTGGGAGCCAATGTGACGCTTTTGGCTGGCGCGCATCTTGGGCGCGGATGCATTGTTGCCACAGGAAGCATCGTAGCAAAAGACATTCCCCCTTATGCAGTGGTAGTAGGCACCCCACCGAGGATTGTCGCTAAAAAATTCGACTTAGACGACATTATTGAGCACGAAAAAGTGCTCTATAAACCCGAAGAACGAATGTCGAGAGAGCAACTCAATGCAATTTTTGCAGAACACTTCGAAGGCAAGAAAACATTCGGTATCAACGAGCCGTTAACTGACGAAGAAATTCAAAAGATAAACTCCACCAAGGCTTGGTCTCAATTCATTGAGCCATACTGATTAGACCCCCACCGATGCCAGAAGAAAACCTAAAATACAAATCAAAAAAAGGCGTCTATTGGACATTCTTTAATCAGATGTCCAACAATGGGCTCAGTTTCGTGGTAGGAATTATCCTGGCACGACTGCTAACCGCCGAGGACTATGGCATAACCGCGCTTCCGTCTATATTCATCGCACTCTCGGCAGTGGTTATTGGAGGCGGATTCGGAACAGCACTAATCAGAAAACCCGAAATATCAGAAGCCGACCTATCCACAGCCTTCTACTACAGCTTCGGCATGGGCCTGCTGATGTATGCTTGCCTTTTCGTAGCAGCGCCTTGGATTGCCGATTTCTACAACACTCCAGTGCTGACCGATTTGGTAAGAGTCACCGCTTTGACCTTCATTTGGGGTGCATTGTCCACTCCACAGACCGTTCTGCTTCAGCGACGGCTCGACTTTAAGACCCAAGCGAGAATATCTATCACCAACAACATCCTTGGAGCCGGAGTTGGCTTAACTCTCGCATTTATGGGCTATGGCCTGTGGTCGCTCGTAATAATGGGCGTAGTATCGAGTTTCACCTCTCTCATCCAGAAATGGCTCGCTGTGCGATGGCTGCCATCTGCCCGATGGTCGAAAGAGTCATTCCGATACCTGTGGAATTTCGGCAACAAATTAATGGCTTCGGCTTTTCTCGACGTTGGCTACAACAACCTAACTCCGCTCATTATCGGCAAATTCTATTCGCCTGCCGACCTCGGCATATACAACCGCGCCAAAGGTTACGCCAGCCTGCCTGCGCAGCAGGGCACGGGCGTGATACAGCAAGTAACATTCCCCGTGCTTAGCAAGGCGCAAAACGACGACGAACTCCTGCGCAACGCCTATCGCAAAATGCTCAAAGTATCGGCATTCGTGATATTCCCCGTGATGACAATGCTCTCCGCCCTCGCCAAACCCTTTATCGTGATACTTGTCACCGACAAGTGGATCGATTCGGTTTTACTCCTGCAGATTATCTGCTTCTCGATGATGTGGTACCCAATTCATGCCATAAATCTCAGTCTGCTTCAGGTTAAAGGCCGCTCCGACCTGTTTCTCCGACTTGAAATATGGAAAAAAGTGCTCGGGCTCACAGTTATGGCATGCACACTACCCTTCGGATTGGTATATTTCGTAGCGGCAGGAATTGCCAGTTCGCTTATCTGCCTCTTCATCAACACATATTACACTGGCAAACTCATAAAGGTAGGTTTCGGCAAGCAGATGCGCGACTTATTGCCAACATTCAGCCTATCACTACTCATATTTGCCATAGTGCTGACCATGAATCAATTCATCCACAACCTTTGGTTGCAGCTAATTATCGGCGGAGCTGTTGGAGTAGGAGTTTATATTGGCGCAGCCATTCTATTCAAGTTCCCCGAACTCGAAGACGTAAAATATATGCTTAGCAAGAAAAAATAAACTTTACTATACAATATGGGCAACAATCCTATCACCGTTACATCACCACTGCTCCCCGACCTCGGCGAATTTCACTCACTGCTGCAAGAAATATGGGACAGCAAATGGATCACCAATAACGGAAGTTTCCACCACCGCCTCGAGGAAGCACTCGCCGAATATCTCGACGTGCCCTACGTGAGCCTATTTACCAACGGAACACTTCCACTCATCACCGCCCTGCAAGCACTTCGCATAACGGGCGAAGTAATCACCACACCCTATAGCTTCGTCGCCACCACACACTCTCTATGGTGGAACGGCATCAAGCCCGTGTTTGTCGATATCGACCTCTCAACTGGAAACATCGACCCCAATCGCATAGAATCAGCAGTCACATCACGCACCACTGCCATCATGCCAGTGCACGTATATGGCAAGCCCTGCGACGTGGACAGCATACAACAAATAGCCGACAAATACGGACTAAGAGTAATCTACGACGCAGCACACGCCTTCGGCGTAAAAATAGGGGCTGGGGCCACGTCTATTTTGAACTATGGCGACCTTAGCACCCTTTCATTCCACGCCACTAAAGTGTTCAACACCATCGAAGGCGGAGCTATGATTATGCACGACGAAAAAACGAAGCAACGCATCGACTACCTCAAGAATTTCGGCTTTGCCAACGAAACCACAGTGGTAGCACCCGGCATCAACAGCAAAATGGACGAAATACGCGCCGCCTACGGACTGCTCAACCTGCGCAAAGTGGACCAAGCCATCGAGGCACGCCACCAAGTGGCAATACGCTATCGCCAAGCCCTCAGAGGCATCGACGGCATCACTTTCTTCGACGATATGCCCGGCGTGAAGCACAACTACTCCTACTTCCCAATATTCGTCGATGCCCAACAGTACGGCATCACTCGCGACGAACTATATTTCAAAATGCGCGAACAGGGAGTCCTCGGCCGCCGATACTTCTACCCCCTTATCAGCGAATTCTCAACATATCGCGGCCTCGAAAGCGCCCGCCCCGAGAACCTCCCAAATGCCCACCGCATGGCAAGCAGCGTGATATGCCTCCCCATGCACCACGCCCTAAGCGAAGAAGATATTCAACGAGTAATTAATTGCATTGTGAGATGAAAAAAATTCTCCTTCTTGGAGGCTCTGCACAACAGTTAGTAGCCATTAGAGCAGCTAAGGAGCTCGGATTATACACCATAGTCATGGATTATCTCCCCGATAACCCAGGGCAATACGAAGCCGACAAATTCTATAGCAATAGCACAACCGACATTGAAGCAGTTTATCAAATAGCCCAAAAAGAAGAAGTTGACGGCATACTCGCTTACGCATCCGACCCCGCTGCATTACCTGCTGCTATTGTAGCCGAACGACTTGGATTGCCAACAAATCCAGCCAAAAGCGTAGAAATACT
>CALZAF010000203.1 GCA_945612775.1 uncultured bacterium
TTCCTTGTCTCTCACTGTTGTCAATTGTTTCCTTTCGCAATCATTTCAAAGATCTGTCGCTTTCGTTCGTTGTTTCCCGAAAGCGAGTGCAAAGTTAGTGCTTTTCTCCGAACTACCAAAATTTTCAAAATTAATTTCTCGACAATTTTTGACGAAAAATCGCTAAAATGTTGATTTACCACATTTTAGCGATTTGTTAAAGAAAGTTAATTCTATGTTGTAGAACATATTTTCGCCATTTTGACCCTTTTTTCGGCATTTTAGGGCATCGCAAGGCGCAGAACTAAATTTGCATTATTCGGGCAAATCGAGCCTAAACACCAAGCGCAACGTGCCATCCTGAAAACGGGTGCTCGATATGCGAAAATGCCCAATCTGCGCCGTATGTTCCACATGGGTGCCTGCGCAGAGGCACTCATCGTAGTCGCCGACGCGCACTATGCGCACGGTCTGGGTGGCGCCTTGCGGCAATCGCTCGAGGTCGAATCGCTCTGCAACATCGTTCTGCTGCGCAAATTCCATCACCACGGGCATGTCGGCATCTATCACCTCGTTCACTCGGCGCTCCACTGCCTCAACCTCCTCGGGAGTCAAGGCGCGAGGAAAGTCATAATCGAGTTTCGACTTCTTGCGCTCCACATGGGCAGATTTGGCGCGGCGGCATCCAAACATCTTCACCATCGTGCCGTTCAATATGTGCTCTGCGGTATGCGCAGGCGGAAATTCTTGTTTATTGTGTTCGTTGATTACTGGTTCTTCCATTTCTTATATATAATGTATTATAATAGCATTTCGATTATTTCGTATTTTCGTCGGGGCGGTCGTTTAGCCAACTTATCGCCTCGCCCTTTACGAGCCACGACACTCCGAAGAGGTGCAGCAGCACTATCTCCACAAGCATCGTCACATAGCCCGGCGTAGGCAGAAACACATTGATGGCAAACAGCACCTCGATTGCTATCATCCCCCAACCGCAGATGCGATAAATCTTGTTGCGGAGCAACTTGCGCGGTGTGGCTTCGCCACCCGACTTGGTGAAGAGACAAATGCTATTGTAGGCAAGCAGAATGAAGAAAACGGCGGCGCACAGCGTATGCACTATGTTAGATATGTGCATCGGCACCTGAAAAAATCCAACTTGTGTACTTGGGTCAATCCAACTCACGCTGCATGGAAATAGCACCACGCCGAGTCCAAACACGCCGCTCAACGAGGTCACCCAGTTATCGAGCCTATCATAGCCCACGTATGTTATCAGCACTATGCTTGCCGGAATAAGCACTCCCACCAATGCCGGCGATTGATAATAGGTTGCCGAAATGCTCCACCACCACTCATCACTGGGATGCGGCGCAATACCTGCCGAAAACAGCGCAAGCCACGGCAACACCACGCCCAACAGTCCACACAGATTTCTAACTCTGAGGTACAATACTTTTTCTTTTGTCTTTTCCATGATTGAAATAAAATGTAATCGTGATTTGAAATGCAATATTAGCAATAAAAACTCTAATAGGCAACCCCGAGCCTCAGCTTAGGCATTATTCCGTCTCGATAGGCACCGTAAACCAGAACGTAGAACCCTTACCGACAGTGCTTTCCACACCTATCTTGCCGCCCCACTGCTCCACTATGGTTTTGGCTATCGGCAAACCGAGGCCAGTGCCCGGTTCGGTGTTGTTGGCTCGATAGAAGCGGTTGAACACATATGGCAAATGCTCCTCAGAGATGCCGTCGCCGGTATCCACCACCGAAATCTTCAGAAACCGCTCGTCGAGGCGCTCGCAATACACCTTCACCGAACCTTCGTGGGTATATTTTATGGCATTGCCCACAAGCTGCATCATCACTTGCATGATGCGCTTCGAGTCGGCCATCATCTCTATGTCGTCGAGGGTGCGCTCGAAGCTCAGCGCCACCTTGCGGCCAACCTTTGGCATCACGCTCGACACTGCCACATCGCACACCGAATTGATTTCAACCTTCGATTTCTCGATTTTAAACTTCCCCGCCTCGATTTTCGACAAATCGAGCACGTCGTTGATGATATTTAGCAGCAATTCACCGTTAGTCTCGATAATTTGCTCAAATTCAGCCACTTCCTCAGGCGATTCCGCCGACGAAATAAGCTTCGAAAAACCCAAAATAGCATTCAGCGGAGTGCGCACCTCGTGGCTCATGTTCGACAGGAACACACTCTTCATCAAGTCGCTCTCCTCGGCACGGCGCTTAGCCTCGATTATGGCAAGTTCCTGGCGCTTCTGCTCTTCAATCACCGCCGTACACCCCACCACACTCAGCACCCTGCCATCCTCATCGCGGCGAAGCGGCGTGAAAGTGGCGCGAAACCACACCGATTCCACCTGGCGGCGCGTGATGCGACCCTTAAACTCGATGCGACCTATCTCCTTCTCGCCCGCAAACACCTTGCGAACCTCCTCGCGCACCGCCGCACGGAATTCCGCATCTATCGCCTCAAAATCGTTGTCCTGAAGGTGAAGCTGCTCGCTTTCAGGCACCTGAAGCTCAGCAGGCAGACCCGAACGGTCGTTGCCGAGAATCTCATATTCTTCCTTCGACCCTATCACCCACGGCATAGCACGCACACTCTTGAGGATAAGCGACATCTGCTTGTCCCTTCCTCTACTCAATATCTCAGCACGCATCTGCTCCTCGGTGATTTCGGTCACATCGATGGGCATCTCGAGGGCATAATCGCCGTAATTCGACGAAATATCTATTTTCACACGCTTAATTTCGCCCTTAATGTTGCGCACAAGCACAGTCATAGTGCCGCTTGCACACTCATCGATGCATCGCGCTATCAAGTCGCGACGAGCCTTCTTATCCTCCTCGCGCACAAAGTATTGTTCAATATTGAAATTCCTGTCGCGTCGGCCAGTAACGCCAAACACAGCAAAACGATTGGCATTGAGCGTCTTTACCCAATACCCGTTGCGGTCCACCACAACCACTGGCGAATCCACCACATGCAGTATTGCCTCATTCCTATTCTTTAGCGACTCGCTACGCAAATAAAAGCGCACCGCATAGAGCACACTTATCATCAATAACACAGTCACTGTTACAAGCAAATACAGCATGGCAGACTATAGCAATTAGTGAAATAATATATCTGATAAACGCAACAAAGTGTTGATACCTTATCCTCGGCAAAGATATTAAAAATCGGCGACAATCTTTCCATTTATCGCCGATAATTTATATAATGTGTAATATTTTCTGTGTTAATTCTTACAATATGCACCTTCAGCGCCTATTCGTCGAGGTGCCAACCATGGTCGCCGTGATATATCATCTGCCGTGTCATGCCACCGTCGATGCAGATGTTTTCACCAGTGATAAATCGCGCCTTGCGGCTGCACAGATAGAGCACCATATTAGCCACATCGAGCGGATTGCCCACTATGCCGGCAGGCTGCTGCTTAGCATCGGCACCGCCATACTCGGTGTAGTCGGTATCTATCCACCCCGGCGAGATGGAGTTCACCCTGGCGCGGCCGGCAAGGCTCACCGCCAGTGCATGCGTCAACGCAGCTATGCCTCCCTTGGCTGCAGTATAGCTTTCGGTCTGCGGCTGACTCATACGGTCGCGCGACGAGGATATATTCACCACCGAAGCCCCCTGACCGAAATATGGAGCAAGCAATTTCACCAAATAGAATGGCGCCGTAACACCCACCGACAAAGCATATTGAAATTCCTCATAGCTACACTCATCGATGCCGCGCATCAAGGGCATAGCATTGTTCACTATCACATCCACGCGGCCGAATCGCGACACCACCTGATCGGCAAACGCCTCAAGCACCTCGCGATTGGCTATATCGCCCACAAAATGCCGCCCCGGAAGCTTATCGACAATGCAAACCTCAGCCCCGCAACGAGCAAACTCATCAGCAATGCAGCGCCCAATCCCCCGAGCACCCCCAGTCACCACCACGACCTTTCCTTCGAATTCTTCCATATT
>CALZAF010000204.1 GCA_945612775.1 uncultured bacterium
CTCACCCACGGCTATAAGCCTCAGCTTCGCCTCGGCCTTCGTTCCTTCAGAACGCACTGTCGCGCCATATGGTACACTCAAGTCCCCCCTCTATCCCCCCAAAAGGGGGAGGGTTGTGGGGCAGGTGACTATCAGCATCTCCGAAGCTGATTTGCAGGTGGTTGGTGCAACACCACACCGGTCGCTGCGCTCCCTCTGTGTGGTGCTAACCATAAATCAGCCTCCCCGAGGCTGTGCTGCCGCTTTGCCTCACGCGGATGATTCTTTTATTTCACACAGATCTAACAGATGAAAACAGATTGATTTATTCAGCAGATGCGGCTGTTTTCACAAGTTGCGCACCGGTGCGGAATCTGTTAGATAACCTTATCGGGTAAATCTGTTGGATCTGTGTGAGATATTGTGGCCGCTACTCGGGATCTGCGTGAGATATTGCGGCAGCAGCTTGGATCTGTGTGAGATATTGTTGCCGCTGCTTGGAGATGTTTGAGGTAAAATTAATGGGGTGGGGCGAGATTGATTTTCGCCATCCACCCCATTTCGGGTTGAGAGTATATGATTACCTATTGATGTGTCAATTGTGCGTCACAGTAGGCGAGAGGGCGCTTTGGTCGCTGTATTGACTTTCTACTCCCTCTATCACATTCACGACGTAGTCGCCGATTCGCTCCGATTCGCTGATGATATCCATAAAGAAGATGCCCGACTGATATTCGTAGAGCTTCTTGTTGATATTCTCGATGTTTTCGGTGCGGAGTAGGTTGCGATAGTTGTTGATTTCGTTCTCCTTGTTGATGTTAGGAGTGAGGTCGTTGCCCTTGATGTGCTCCATATTGGCGAGCACGATAATCATGTCGGTAATTGCTTCCGACACGAGCTTCATCATCACGTCGATGTTTTGATACTGCTCAGGCACGAAGTGCACGTGAGCTTCTTCCTTGCGGATAAGCGACTTGGCTATGTTGAAGCAGCTGTCGGCAATGCTTTCTATTTCGGAGATGATGTTGAGCATCGCCGAGATGCGGAGTTTACCTTCGTAGCTCAAGCGGCCATCTACCACACGGTTGAGGTATTTGGCTATTTCTATCTCCATGCGGTCGCTTATCTCTTCATACTTGCCCACGCGGCTGTAGAGCTTGTTGAATTCCACTGTGCCGAGCTTGGTGTGAACGAGTTCCACCACCATGTCGTACATCCGCTGAATGCGTTGTGCATACACCACGATTTCGCGCTGTGCCTGCATGATGTTAAGTTCCGAGGCGTTGAGCAGACCCGATGAGATGTATTTGAGCTGGAATTCTTCGCCGTCTTTGGTGTTCGACTTGATGAAGTAGTTGCAAATCTTCACGTAGGTGTTGGTAAACCATATCATCACACCGAGGTTGATGATATTGAACACGGTGTGGAAAATCGACAATCCGAACGACACCGACACTGCCATTGCTTCGCCCTGAAGGGCGGTAGGATTGCCCTGTCCGAGCAATTCGGTAATCCAGATTATGAGTTTCACAAATGGGAAGAATAGGATGGTGGTCCACACGGTGCCGAATAGGTTGAACAAGAAGTGTCCGAGGGCGGCTTTCTTGGCTGTCTGGTTGGCGCTCAACGATGCCAAAACCGGGGTAATGGTTGTACCGATGTTGCTGCCCAGCACTGCGGCGCAAGCCATGTCGAAGCCTATCCATCCCTTGGTGCTCATTACGAGCACTATGGCAAATGTGGCTGCCGACGACTGGATGACCATGGTGATGACCATGCCCACAAGCACAAAGAGCAATACCGAGGCAAATCCGTTGCTCGAGTAGTTGGCGAGGAATTCCAGTGTGTTGGCATCGAGTTCTGGCACATTGGCACTAATCATGCCCAAGCCCATAAAGAGGAATGAGAAACCGATGATGAATTCGCCAATCGACTTATAACGGCTATTCTTGGAGAATAAGAGCAGAATAGCCACTGCTATGAGTGGCACTGCCAGGGCATTTACGTTGACTTTCACTCCGAATATTGCAATAATCCATGCGGTGAAGGTGGTACCCACATTGGCACCCATAATCACTGCCATTGACTGCTGGAGCGACATCAAACCGGCGTTTACGAAACTTACCACCATCACTGTAGAGGCCGAAGAGCTCTGGATGAGTGCGGTGATGAGAATACCTGTGGCGACGCCCGAGAAGCGGTTGCGCGTCATGGCCGACAGTATGGTGCGCATACGGTCGCCCGCCACTTTCTGTAGGCCTTCCGACATTACTTTCATGCCATACAGGAAGAGGCCCACTGCACCCAATAGGGTTAGAAAATCAAGAAATGAATAGTTATTCATCGTCTGAACTGCATAAGTTTAGATTTTTAATAGCATTCGCATTTCGAAGGCGCATGCCTCGCCGGCGGCATTCCTGCTGTTTCGCCGATGCCATACCCCTTCAATCTACAAAAGTAGAAAAAAGTTGCCGATTTTTTCCTAATTTCGCGCTATTTTTTTTGTGCTATATGGGAGATTCGTTATTGGCTTTACTCTGTGGCTGAAGTGTTATGATGATTGCTGTGACTGATGCAGTAATATGAGGCTCCTAAGTGTGGTTGGTGCAGTGAATAGTCAAAAGTGCCGAGAAATGAGCAATTTTGGGATGTTTTATTGTTTTTTAATGGGCGGTTGGGCGTTAAAGTGGATGGATTCTTGTATATTAGCACCTGCAAAAACCGATTATTAACTATCAATATCGATACAATGGCATCAGAAATAAAGATATATTGCAAAAATTTCGAAGAATACATCGAAATAGGCGGTGGAGAGTCGCTGCTGAGTGTGAGTGAAAGGGTGAAGGATCGCTTGGGCTTCTCGCCGATATGCGCCACGGTCAACAACAAGGTGCGCACGCTGCGATTTGAGGTGTTTGCGCCCGTACAGGTGGAGTTTTTCGACTCGAGCAGCCGCTTGGGCGACCGCGTCTATATCCTGTCGCTGTGCATGCTCCTATATAAGGCTGTGCGCGACCTCTTCCCCGAGCGCGTGCTGCGCATTGAGCACTCGGTGGCTAATGGCATCTATTGCCAACTTCACGGCGACGGTGAGGCTGTGGCTCTCGACGCCCACGTGGTGGCTGCCATTAGGCAGCGCATGCAGCAACTCGCCGATGCCGACCTGCCTTTCGAACCTCACGTCGAACTCACCACCGATGTGGTGGAGAAACTCAAGGCTCAGGGTCTTGCCGACAAGGCGCAGGTGCTTGCCACCACTCACAATATCTACACCACCTATTTCTCGCTCGATGGCACTATCGACACTTATTATTGCCACTTGGCGCCTTCTACGGCGTGCCTCAAGCCATTCGACCTAATGCCTTATAAGGATGGCATGCTGCTGCTCACTCGCAATGCCGATAAGCCCGGCGAAGTGTGCAAACCAATATGCCAGGACAAGGTGTTTGAGGCGTTTGGCGAATATAATCGCCTTAACCGCATCATCGGCATCAAGAACGTGGGCGAACTCAATCGCGCTGTGGAGAATAAATACGACATTCGCACTCTCATCACCGTGGCTGAAGCGGTGCACGAGCGCAAATTTGCCGGCATTGCCTTTGAGATAGCCAAGCGATATAAGGAAGGCGGAGCCCGAGTGGTGCTCTTGGCTGGCCCATCGTCGAGCGGCAAGACCACCTCGTCGAAGCGTCTTGCTATTCAGTTGATGGCTAATCTGCTGGTTCCGAAGGTTATCTCGCTCGACAACTATTTCGTCAATCGCGACGATACGCCTTTAGACGAGAATGGCGAGAAGGATTTCGAGTCGCTCTATGCCCTCGACCTCGACCTGTTCAACCGCGA
>CALZAF010000205.1 GCA_945612775.1 uncultured bacterium
GAGTCGGGGGTTGCCACTGCGTTGAGGGTGAGCATATTGGCATATTCGCTGTCCTTAAATCGGTCGAGGTCGGTCTCTTGCATGCAAGAACACATCGATGCCGATGCTAAGAGTATGAATAAGTGATTTTTCATTGCCTGATAGAGTATTGTTTAGAAATAATAAGTGTAGGAAGCCGATGGCACGATGGGGATTAGGCTGAATGTCTTGAATGATCGGTGCCATTCTGTGCCGCCGTTATGTCCCCATTTGTTGTTGAAATCGTCCTTTTGTATGGTTATCGCGTTCATGTGGCAGTAGGCATTGTAGAGGCTTACGTTCCACACCGATTTTCTGCCGTTTTTCAGATTTTTGGTGTACGACAGTGCGAGGTCGAGGCGATGATATGCCGGGAGTCGCACATTGTTGCGTCCGGCTATGCTGCCCACACCGGTAACTTTGTCGCTTCCGATGTCGCCGTAGCCATTAGACGGTGCATCGGGGAAGAACCCCGACGATGTGTCGTAGTTGTAGAGCGACATGGTCATTCTGTTGCCGGTGGTATAGACCCACGAAGCGCTCAGGCATAGGCTGGGCGAGAAATTATAGCTTGCCACGATGTTGATTTTGTGCCTATTGTCGAATTTCGCAGGGAATCGCTTTCCCTCGTTGAGTTCTGCAAATTTTCGCCAGTTCCACATCAGTCCGTAGCCTATGCTTCCGCTTAATCGTCCTACGGTTTTGCGCAGGTTGAGGTCGATGCCGTAAGCCCATCCTTTGCCCGATGTGAGCTTCTCGTTCCATGCCAATAGTGGGTTTAGCATCGATATGCCGTCGCGATACTCCAATATGTTGTAGGTGCGCTTATACCAGGCTTCAGCCGAGAAGAGTAGCGATGAACTGAAGTTCTTATAAGCGCCTATGGAGTATTGGTGACTTGTCATGGGCTTGAATCCTGCTGGAATCGGTTGCCATAGGTCGGTGGGCAGGCTCACATGGCTGTTCGACACTTGCTGAGCAAACTGTGACATCTTGGCATATCCCATTTTCAGGCTGAGGTCGTCGTTGAGGCTCACTCTCAAGGTGGCTCGAGGCTCGAATATATGATGATTTTCGCCTTGCGACCAGAAGTTGGCTAATCGCAGCCCCAGATTTAGGGAAATTCTGCTCGATGGACTAAGTTCGCCGCCAGCCCATAGCGATAGCTGCTGAGCATTGATGTTTCCGCTGTAGCTGCTGAATCGGGTTTCCAAGCCTTTTGCTATCGATAGTGTGCTTAGGTCTTCGGGCAGATAGCTGTGGTTTACCCACTCGGCACCGCATAGCATCTTGAACCTCGCTGTTATCCAAGTGCTGAAATTCAGCTTTGCGCCAATGTCCGATATCCAGTTGTTGGTGCTGTCGGTGATTTTTCCATACGATAGAGCCTCCTCTATGTCGTTTTGATACTCTCGCTGCTGCAGGTAGTCCGACGAGTATTTGCTCCAATAGGCAGTGGCATGCAGTTGCGAGTGGCTGCTTTGCATCTTGAATGTTCCGCTTATGCCGTAGTTGCCCCAACCGAATTTGTTGAAGTGCTCATCGTAATAGCCAGAGTTGCCTTTTTCTTCGTCGGGGTCCTGAAATCGGCGTTCGCCAAAATTCAGCCTGTCGTGGCTGTAATATGCCATAATGCTTGCCGTGACATTAGGGCGAAATGAGTGGTCGATTTTGAAATTCAGGTCGGTAAATTGGTAGTTGGCGATAGTCTTTTTACCGTTCGGCTTGTCGATGGCGTTCATTATCGCCAAAGTGGGAGCCGAAATGGCGTCAAACCAAGTTCGCCTAATGCCGAGTGCCATAGCTGTGCGATGCTTCACCAGAGGACCGCTTATAAATATGTTCCCGCTGGTGAGCCCCAGTGATAATTGCCCGGTGTATTTCTCCTTATTGGGCGTTTGCATTGTGATATCGGTGATGCTTGAGGTGCGTCCGCCAAATTGCACAGGGAATGAAGTCTTATAGAAGTCGGCTTCGCTCACGGCGGCCACATTAAACGATGAGAACAAGCCTCCGAGGTGGCTCACTTGGTAGAGTGGAAGCCCGTCGAAGAGGAATAGGTTTTGGTCGTCCTCGCCGCCATGAACATATAGTCCGGCAAACGCTTCCATGCCTTGCGATACGCCCGGTTGCAGTTGCAGCGTCTTGATAATGTCGGGTTCGCTGAGCAGAACCGGCATTTTGAGTATCTGGTCGCGGCTTAGCGTAGTTCGCCCCATGTCGGTGCTGCGCACATTGCGAGTGCCTAAGCCATCTACCACTATGTCGCCGAGCGTTTTGTTTATCGAGTCGGACTTTTCGGCGGCATATGAGGTTATCAATCCCGCCGCAAATAGTGCGACGAGCAGAGTGCGATTTGCAGTCATAACAAACATAAGTGCAGACCCGCCTTGTGGAGTGCAAAAGCGGTTCTGCACGCTAATAGGGAATATTTTGGTGATTTATTTATCGGTAATGTCGATTACCAACAGGTGGTAGGTGACATAGCCGCTAATCTTGACGGTTTTGCCGTTATTGGTGGTAGATCCGGCAAATTCGAAGTGATAATTATCCTCGTTGAAAGTCATAGGCACATTGCTGATTTGCACTTTGGCTATGTCTGCCACTATGCCGTTGATGTCGAAGGTGCCCACTGTGTTGTCGGGGGTCTTGAGTGTAACCTTGGCATTGGCATCGGTCACAGCCACGCCGTTGTAGGTTGCCTCAAGCTTGGCTGTGCTTGTGGGTGTATAGGTGTCGCTGAGATATGTCATGCGATAGTCTTCTTCATCTGGTTCATCATCGCTACATGCACAAATACTGAAATTTGCTACGATTGCCATTAGGCAAAACATAATGTTTAATAGTTTTCTTTTCATTATTCTTGGTGTGGTAAATTGATGTAAAATTAGTTGCAATATTTTGATGGCAAATTTATTATAATGCGGCCATTATACTTGCAGAAATGTGTTCGAAAGTTGTTCGAAAGTTGCAAATTGAACGCGGTTGCGCAATATAAATCATTTATAAAGAGCGAATTAGCTCATCCACAAGACGAGCTTCCAATTTGTGCCCAAAAATCTTTTTGCCAAGAGATTCTCGACGATATGTTATGGTACTCTTAGTGCGCCCCATAAGCGAGGCTAATTGTGTGGGTTGCATACCGCATTTAATAAGTAAAGCCATATGGTATATTGGGAGATCGATGTCCCCTCCAAGTAAAATGGTTAATGAGGCTTTGAATGTGTTTGATGTTTGCAGTACTGCTTGTTCAATATCATTCCATAACGGATTATCGTCGCCTATGGTTTTATGGTTGGCAATACACTCTTGCAGCGATGCAAAAGCACGGGTAGTCAAAAGCGAAGGAGCAATCTCTAATTGGCGATTTTCGCCTTGTGCTTGTAGTGTCAATAATTCTTGCATCAATTGCTCCTTGAGACCTTTTATATTATCGGAGTTCAGAGTCGTTTGCTTGCCGAAATTAATGCTTAATTTGCTTGCATCCGGCATCTCGCCAGAATTAAGCGTTTGCTGAAGATAGGTTACATTTCTCAGGGCTTCGTGCAATTGCAGTGCGAGGCGCTGAGTGCGATTTCGCTGATATTGCAGAGCCGTTATTAGGAGAATGACTGCAATAATGGCTATTGCCATCCATCTTTGAACAATTAGTTTGTCGTGTTCTGCGTTAATGCGCTTCTTCTCGTGCAACCTATAGTTGAAATAACTGTTCTGCATAATTTCCGATGATGCTTCGTGTCGGTCGTAGTGTTGCTGAATTACTGTAGCATATTCTGCCA
>CALZAF010000206.1 GCA_945612775.1 uncultured bacterium
CCCATGGCCGTTTTGGTTTGAGGTAAAAGCAAAATAACCATAACGGGCTGACTCCAGCAATAGGCGCCAGCCCAAATTATTTCAGCCCGCTCAAAACAATTTTATCGGACAGCAATAGATTAATTTGCCATTCTACCTAATCTGGCGTATCGATAGCATCCTGCAATCTCTCATCGAAAAATAGGGCTTCCGGCACAAATGGCATTATACTCTCTGCGATATTGGCATTATTGGCGCTTTTTCATTACTTTTGCTCTTAGAATTGTGAAAAGATTATCAATCACTATGAAGGCAGTATTTCTAATAGGATACATGGGAAGTGGCAAAACCACACTCGGCACTGCGCTCAGCCAAGAACTGCAATGCCGCTTTATCGACCTCGACGACTATATCGAGGCCAAGCACCACAGCACCATCAGCGACCTCTTTGCGCGCTACGGCGAGGAACAATTTCGCCAGATGGAACACGACGCTCTGCTCGAGGTGGCTGAGATGCAGCAGGTGGTGGTGGCTTGCGGCGGCGGCACGCCTTGCTATCACGATAATATGAGCACTATGAACAGCCTCGGCATCACTGTGTTTCTCACCACTTCGGAGGATTGCCTCTATGCCCGACTCACCCTGCCCGAAGCCAAGGCTAAACGCCCTCTCATAGCCAGCAAGACGCCCACCGAGGTGCGCCAATTCATTCATCAGGCACTCACTGCGCGCATGCCATACTACAGCCAAGCTGCCATCACTTTCGACTCCACCGACATCGAGACAGCCGAGACAAATGCCGCCACAGCCAAGGTACTCGCCCACCTGCTGCGCCAAAGCTACGGTGATTAACCACATAAATCGCTGCAAATTAACACAAAACAAGAGCCCAATCGGCCAAATATTTCGGTTTGTCGATTACATCAAATGCCATAGCACTGCATATATGAGAACTTTTCTCACTAATTATGCTGATATTTGACAAGAAACCATTATTTTTGCACTTAGTAATATTGTTGAACCCTAAAATTATAAGAAAGGGTCGCAAAAATGAGTATAAAGTAAGCTAAATAACACACAGGAGTTTTGGTAGCTGCAACGGAAAAGTTGCGGCCAGTTTGATTTATGCAACACCAAGACTAATAATTTTCAATTTATTATATTCATTATCCGACAGGAGAAAACAACGCCTGTCACTACTGCATAACAATATTATGGGCAATATCAAACCAAAAGAATTAAGCAAGCTTGGTTACATCGACAACATGGCGAGAAGCATTGCCATAGAAATCGTGAATAAGCATTGCAAACATAATACACAAGAACAGATTATAAACCTGCTTCAACAAGTAATTCAGGAGCCAGATGCATTTCGGGCTGATTGCACGTGGGGAAAACTGGCAAATGTGTTGTCTCCACTCAAGAAGGAGGTCACCTATTATGAACTGCATGAAAATCCATTACCGTATCACGCTTATGGAGTTGACAACATCGATGAACTGGCAAGGCTCCAGATGGGAACTGCCATGCGACTGCCGGTGACCATTGCCGGCGCATTGATGCCTGACGGTTGCGCAGGATATGGACTCCCTATCGGGGGCGTACTCGCCACTAACGAGGACATTGTGATTCCTTATGCAATTGGAAATGACATCGCTTGCAGTATGCACCTTACCATACTTGATGCTGATGCAAGTTATCTTGTAAAGCACCACGATAGAGCTATCAACGCACTTGTTAGCAACACAGCATTCGGACTTGATGGCACTCTCTCCGGCAAGTACTACCATCCACTCTTTGACAGAAACGAGTTCCGGGAAATACCTATTTTGAAGAAAAACAGAGAGAAAGCCATCAGGCAGATAGGAAGCAGCGGCAAAGGGAACCATTTTGTAGATATATGTGAAGTCATACTACCTAACGGCAATCAGATGGGAATTGCAGAAGGGACATACATCGGCATCCTAAGCCATTCGGGCAGCAGGGGGCTTGGTGCTGCTATAGCCGACTATTATACAACCATTGCAAAAGAAACCTGCCATTTGCCACGACAAGCCGGCCCGTTTGCATGGCTAAGCATGACAAGTGAGAGCGGTCAGGAATATTGGAAATGCATGGAAATAGCAGGAGAATACGCCAGCGCCAACCATGAGACTATTCATCAGAACATTGCCAAGGCTATGAGGCTGGAACCCATCATCAGCATCGGCAACCGCCACAATTATGCATGGAGAGAACAGCTTGCCAATGGAGAGAATGTTATTATTCATCGCAAAGGAGCCACTCCAGCCCATAAGGGCGAATTGGGCATTATTCCAGGCAGCATGGCCACACCGGGCTTTATAGTTTCGGGGACGGGCTGTGCAACATCGCTGTTTTCAGCATCACACGGTGCAGGAAGGTGTATGTCTCGCCTTGATGCCAGGAACAGTGTCAGCCGCTACGCCCTAAATAAAGACCTTGCCACAAAAAATGTCACATTGTTAGGTGGCACAACCGAAGAAGCACCACTTGCTTATAAAAACATCGAAGCTGTGATGAATGCCCAACAAGAGTTAGTAAACATAGAAGGGACTATAATCCCCAAAATCGTTAGAATGAGTGAAGAATAATTATGGAGAAAGTATATATACAGATAACATCAGGACGCGGTCCCATAGAATGCTGCCGTGTGGTGGTACTCGTAATGCAGAAAATTATCGAAGACGCCCAACGTCGTGGACTCAATGCCGAATTAGCGGAATACGAAGAAGGGACTCAGAGTGGTTGTATGTTTTCAGCTACACTTATGGTAACAGGAGATAATACCAACGATCTTACTAAAGAGTGGGAAGGCTCCGTCCTATGGGTGGCTCAGAAAAATCATTTCCGCCCATGGCACAGACGAAAGAACTGGTTTGTAGGTGTTCATGCATTCAAACCTCTTACGGAAATGGTCATCAATGAGCGAGATATAACATACGAAACACTGCGTTCATCAGGGCCCGGCGGGCAAAACGTCAACAAGGTTGAAACCGCAGTCAGGGCGACCCACCATCCCACTGGCGTCAGCGTATTAGCTACCGATATGCGTTCCCAAACCCAAAACAAACGTTTGGCTCTTGAAAGACTGATCATGAAACTATCAGCAATAGAAGACGAAAAAATCGAAAGACAAACACAATCCGTATGGATGAACCACAACACACTAGAACGAGGCAATCCCGTGAAGAAATTTAAGGGGGATCTTTAATCAGTTTTTCACCCATTTGGGATGCGTTTTACTGTGAGCCAGTCGGTTAGGCTTTACACCAATGCGGCTGCGTCCTACAAATTTTTATTTATTGCTGTCCGATAAAACTAATTTGAGCGGGCAGAAAAAATTAATGATTATATTAGGTCACACAACTGTGATAAAGAAGCCGTTCAACAAGGGAAGTATATTATAGATGACCGATTGCTTGATGCAATGGAACGTAATCTTTGGAATAT
The DNA here is from genome assembly GCA_945612775.1 of uncultured bacterium. GTDB lineage: Bacteria > Bacteroidota > Bacteroidia > Bacteroidales > Muribaculaceae > SFTJ01. Next base: position 3,451 of record CALZAF010000206.1, read on the forward strand.
TGAGCGTGATTGGGATGGTAAACTCCCAGACGGCTTTGACGACTGGGATGATATGGATAAAGCCTACTACTTTCTGGACCATTCAGACTGGGCTGAATCTGATTGGTATGCATATTGTTTTGGCACGAACGGGGATAAAATGCCATATATTGCTGTCCGGTAAAAGTTTTTCAAACGAAATAAATTAGGGTTGACACTTCTC
>CALZAF010000207.1 GCA_945612775.1 uncultured bacterium
TTTTGCTTTTGCGAGTGCAAAGTTACGCTAAATTTTTTAATTGACAAAATTTTTTGCCACAATTTTGCATAATGTGCCCAAAAGTTGTGTGTTGGTGATTTTGAAGATTTAATTCGCTTTAAAACTCGGCTTACCCCCCAACTATCGATGAGTGAAAATCCGGGTCGCAGAAAAACAAAAAAGGGATGACTTTCGTCATCCCTGAGTGACCCATACAGGATTCAAACCTGTAACCTTTTGATCCGTAGTCAAACACTCTATTCAGTTGAGCTAATGGGCCAGTCGTTATTTGCTTTTGCGAGTGCAAATTTACGGCAATATTTTTAATTGGCAAAATTTTTTTCGCTGTTTTTTGACTTTATTTTTCTTGTGCAGTGGCTGATGTGGAGTTCGGTGGCGGCGTTATGGCTTGATAATAGGAGGATTGCGAGAAAATGCTTCAGGAGAGATTTTTTTGCGATATTTGAAGAAATAGATAAGGTTTTTTAGGCTTTAGGGCGTAATTAATAGTTAAACAATAAAAAAATAGCACTCGGAAAGAATTAAAATACTACCTTTGTAACACATTATAACACGTAAATAGAAAATAATCGATTAAGATGAGAAAATTCTGGCAAAAACAGGTATTAGGGACCGACGGTGGGCGCTAAATAGACTTGCTTGCCAGAATAAAAAATGAGATTACAATTAACATAAAAATAACAAATAAACAATGAACAGATTTTTCAGAATTGCACTATTGGTAGTGATGAGTGCAATAGGGATGTCGGTTATGGCGCAAGAAAGCATGCAGATACCGGTAGATCCTAATGTAAGAATTGGAAAATTGTCGAACGGATTGACTTATTACATCCGTCATAACGATTTTCCAAAAGGTCAGGCAGAGTTTTATATTGCTCAGAAAGTTGGTTCGATTATGGAGGAAGACCATCAGCGCGGATTGGCGCACTTCCTCGAACACATGTGCTTCAACGGCACAAAGAGTTTCCCGGGCAACAACTTGGTGAAGTGGTGTGAGAGCGTTGGTATCAAGTTTGGTTACAACCTTAATGCCTACACCAGCATCGAGCGCACAGTATATAACATCTCGGGCGTTCCAACAGCGCGCGAGAGCGTTCAGGACTCGTGTTTGCTTATTTTGCACGATTGGGCCAACGACCTTTTGCTCGACGAGAAAGAAATAGATGCCGAACGCAGTGTGATTCACGAAGAATGGCGCAGCCAGACTTCGCCATCGCAACGCGTTATGGAGAAATTGCTTCCTATCCTTTATCCTAACAACCGTTATGGCTACCGTATGCCTATCGGCACTATGGAGGTGGTGGATAATTTCCCATACCAAGCGCTTCGCGACTATTATGAGACATGGTATCGTCCCGACTTGCAGGGCATTATGATAGTGGGCGACATAGATGAAGACCGCATCGAAGCTAAGGTTAAGGAGATGTTCAGCAGCATCGAGATGCCAGCTGACGCACCCGAGCGCACTATCTTCCAAGTAGAGGACAATGAGGCTCCAATTGTGGCTATAGGTACCGATAAAGAAGTTACAAGCCGCCAGTGCTCGCTTATGTTTAAGCACGACGCTGTTAAGCCAGAAGAAAAGAACGACATCAACTATGTAGTGTATAAGTACGTTACCGGCATGGCTGGCATGATGCTCAACTCTCGTCTCTCGGAAATGACAAATAAGCCCGATTGTTCGTTCTCGGGTGCTTATACCTACGACGGTTCGTTCTTCGTTTCTGACACAAAGGGCGCATTTACTGCTTCAGTAGCAGCTAAGACCGACATCAATGCAGCTATAGAGGCTGTATATCGCGAAGTGCTTCGTGCTAAGCGTCATGGCTTCGTGGCTACCGAATATATTCGTGCCCGCGAAGAATATCTGTCGCAACTCGAAATGCGTTACAACAACCGCAGCAAGATAGAATCTTCGAAATTGGTTAACGAATGTGTGGAACACTTCCTTGATAACGAGCCTATGCCAGGCATCGAAACCGAATATCAGATGATGACTGCTTTGGCAAAGCAGATTCCAGTGGAAGTGGTAAATCAAACCTTTGCTACTCTTGTGAATGCTGATCGCAATTTGGCTGTTATGGCTATCCTGCCTGAAAAGGAAGGCGAAATTATTCCTACCGAGGAAGGCATATTGAGCATTATTCAAAAGGTGAATGCCGAGGAAATAGCTCCATTTGTGGATAATGTTAAGCAAGAACCACTTGTGGAAAAACTCCCAGCCAAGGGTAAGATTGTGAAGGAAACTGCCGACAAGCTCTACGACACTAAGCAGTGGACACTCTCGAATGGCGCTAAGGTAATCTTGAAAAAGACCGATTTCAAGGACGATGAAATCAAGTTTGGCGCGATTGCCAAGGGCGGTACATCTATCTATCCAGAAAGCGAAGCCGATAACCTTAAGGTGCTTCCTGTGATTATGAATATGCCTACATTGGGCGCATATAACAGCAGCGACCTTGAAAAGTATTTGGCAGGTAAGCAAGTTGGCGTTAGCTTGTCGATGGGCGATTACACCCGCGGCATGAATGGCGATGCTACTCCTAAGGATCTAAAGACCCTGATGGAACTTGTATATATGCACTTCGTGGCTTACAGCATCGATGCTGAAGAATATGAAGCTACTATGTCGTCGCTCGAAGCTATGCTTAAGCGTAGCGAGAACACTCCTAAGTTTGTATTCTCGCAGAAGCGTGCCGAAGCATTGTATCCACAGGCTCGCAATCAGTCGCTCACTTCTGAAACTCTCGGTAAGGCCGACCGCGCTCGCATCGAAGAAATGGTGAAGACTGCATTTAGCAACGCTGCCGACTTTACATTCACTTTCGTGGGCAACTTTGATGAAACTGAATTGCGCGCATTGGTTGAACAGTATATTGCAAGCATTCCGGGTAACGCTAAGAAGGCTACCAAGAAAATAGTTCTTGCCGACCTTGGCGCAAGACGAGGCACTTACGAAAAGAACTATACCACTGCAATGGAAGTTCCTCAGGTGTATGCAGCAATGCAGTACATAGGCGACATGCCATTCACTGCTAAGAATGCTATCGTGTCAACTATTGCAGGACAGGTTATGAGCACCCGTTTGCTCGAAAAGGTCCGTGAAAAGGAAGGCGCTACTTATTCTATAGGTGCCGGTTGCTCGGTTTATCGCAATGGTAACGAACCTGTTAGCTTCCGCACAGCATTCCCTATGAAGCCCGAAAAGAAAGAAGTGGTTTACGAAATAATCAAGAACGAATTCAAGGCTATGACCAAGGATGTGACTGCTGCCGAAGTTCAGAAGGTACGCGAATTCCTTACCAAGCAATACGATGAGGATATCAAGCAAAATTCTACTTGGAGAAGCACACTTTTGAACTACGAAATCCTGCCAGTAGATGTGTCTGGAAAGTATAAGGAAGTGCTTGAAACCATCACCGAAAAGGATGTGATGACCTTCGTGGATGCTCTTATCAAGCAAGGCAACTTCAGTGTGGTATTCTTGAATCCAGAGACTGAAAACAAGTAAATTGTGGTCACATTGCGGATTTCGCCGCAAGTGATTGAACAAAACATAAAATTAGGCTCGCTTCGAAATGAGGCGGGCCTAATTT
>CALZAF010000208.1 GCA_945612775.1 uncultured bacterium
TGAGTAACATAACTAAGCGCTACGGCAAGGTAGAGGCGCTTCGCGGCGTAACGCTCAGCATCGATGAGGGCGAGATATTCGGACTTATCGGTCCCGACGGTGCTGGCAAGACCACGCTTTTCCGCATCATGGCAACGCTGCTGCTGAGCGACTCAGGCGAATGTCACATCGATGGACTCGATGTGGTGCGCAACTATAAGGCTATCAGGCAGATGATAGGCTATATGCCCGGACGCTTCTCGCTCTATCAAGACCTCACTGTGGAGGAAAACCTGCAATTTTTCGCCACCACCTTCGGCACCACCATCGAGGAGAATTATCACCTTGTGGCCGACATATATAAGCAGATAGAACCCTTTAAAACCCGTCGCGCCGGCAAACTATCGGGCGGCATGAAGCAGAAACTTGCGCTTTCGTGCGCATTGATTCATGCCCCGAAGGTGCTCTTCCTCGACGAACCCACCACTGGCGTCGATCCGGTGAGCCGAAGCGAGTTTTGGCAGATGCTTCACCGACTGAAGCGCGAATATGGCATCACCATAGTGGTGAGTACGCCTTATCGCGACGAGGTGATGCAGTGCGACCGCATAGCGCTGATGCAAGGCGGCGAGGTGAAAACGGTGGGGCGTCCGCAGGACGTGATGCCGACAGAACGCAGTGTGGCGCAGGCCCGCCCCGACCTCAGCGGAGAACCATTTGTCATCGAGGCTCATAACCTCACCAAGCAGTTTGGCGACTTCGTTGCAACCGACCATATCTCCTTTTCGGTGCATAAAGGCGAGATATTCGGTTTTTTAGGCGCAAACGGCGCCGGCAAAACCACAGCGATGCGTATGCTATGCGGATTGAGCCGACCCACCGACGGCAGCGCCAGAGTAGGCGGATATGATGTAGCCACCGATAGCGAATTGGTGAAAAAACATATAGGATATATGAGCCAGAAATTTGCCCTCTACGACGACCTCACCGTGCGCGAGAATCTGATGCTCTACGGCGGAATATATGGCATGAGTCATAAGGCAATAACCAAGAAATCGGCTGAAGTGATAGCCCAATTAGGGCTTGGCGACCAAGCCGATGTGCTGGTGAAGAGTCTGCCGCTGGGTTGGAAGCAGAAATTGGCGTTTTCGGTAAGCATTTTCCACAATCCCAGCATAGTGTTCCTCGACGAGCCCACCGGCGGCGTGGATGCCGAGACCCGCAAGCAGTTCTGGCAAGAGATATATCGCGCAGCCGGGAGCGGCATCACAGTGTTTGTCACCACCCACTATATGGACGAGGCAGAATATTGCGACCGAGTGTCGATAATGGTAGATGGCTGCATCGAGGCGCTCGATACCCCAGCCAACCTAAAGCGCCACTATGGCAAGGACACGATGTACGATGTGTTTATGCATCTGGCGCGGCAAGCGAGTCGCAGTTGATAACCCATTAACCATCTGACAACGAGAAATGAAGCAGTTTAGAGCATTTGTATATAAAGAATTTCCGCACATCTATCGCGATTCGCGCACCATGCTGATATTGCTGGTGATGCCGATAGTGCTGATATGCCTCTTCGGGTTTGCCATCACCACCGAAGTGAAAAATTCGCGCGTGTGCGTGGTGGATAATATGAACGATGAAAATTCGCAACGAATCATATCGCGAGTAGGTGCCAACGGCTATTTTGTGGTGGCGATGCAGCGTCACGATGTGCGCGAAGTGGAGCAGCTGATGCAGCGCGGCGAAGTGGATGTGGTGCTGATACTCGACCGCGATATGGGCGTGCAAGTGCTTGTTGACGGCACGGAGCCCAATCAGGCGCAGATGCGAGCCGTGTATCTGCAAAACATATTGAGCGATATGCAGATATCGGGTGTGAATGTGCGTATGCTGTTTAATCCGCAGCAGAAATCAGAATACAACTTTGTGCCCGCTGTGATAGGTATGGTGATAATGCTGATATGTGCCATGATGACAAGCGTGAGCATAGTGCGCGAGAAGGAAATGGGCACTATGGAGGTGCTATTGGCGTCGCCAATACCGTCGCTTACCATCATCTTGGCGAAACTCGTGCCCTACTTTGTGGTGTCGAGCGTGAATGTGATAAGCGTGCTGATACTCTCGAAGTGGCTGTTTGCATTGCCTATGGTGACTTGGAGCGTGGCATTTTCGTTCCTTGCCCTGTCGCTGGTGTATATACTTGTGGCACTGGCGTTAGGACTGCTTATTTCCACAGCCGTCAATTCGCAGTTGGCGGCGATGCTCCTATCGGTGCTCCTGATAGTGCCCACGGTGTATCTCTCGGGCATGATATTCCCACTCGAATCGATGCCGACGGTGTTTCAGCGCGTGTCGTCGATAGTTCCAGCGCGGTGGTATATAGGTGCAGCCCGTCGCCTGCTGGTGCAAGGCGTGGAGTTTGGCTACGTTCTGCGCGAATTCGGCGTGCTGTGCGTGGAGTCAGTGGCGCTTGTGGCTATTAGTTTCAAATTGTTCAAAACCCGACTGCAATGATACTATTTTATCTCATAGCAAAGGAATTTAAGCAGATGCTCCGCAATGTGCTGTTGCCGGTGATATTTGTGCTGCTGCCGGTGCTTCTCACCAATCTGATACCGCGCATTGCCACACAGGAAATACGCGGATTGCGCTTTGTGGCGGTGGATTGCGACCACAGCACAGCGAGCAGTAGAATAATTCAGAAAATCGATGCCTCGGCGTATATCGACCTGCATGGGATGGCGCCTACCTACGATGCCGCCATGCAAGCCATCAATAGCGGCGAGGCAGATATGATAGTGGAAATACCGCACGGCTATGAGCGCAGCCAAGTGCGCGGTGAGATGCCGCAGGTGCAAGTGTCGGCCAATGCCACCAACGGTATGAAAGGCAGCATGGCAGGCATGTATGTGACGCAAATATTGGCGCAATATCTGCAAAGAGAGGGCTTGATGAGCCAAGTGGTGCAGCAAGAGGCATCGATGCCCGCAGTGAGCGCGAGATTTTTCTTCAATAGCCGCCTCGACTATAAGATGTTTATGATTCCAGCCATATTTACACTGCTAATGATATTGATAGTGGGCTTCCTGCCAGCGCTTAACATAGTGAGTGAGAAGGAGAAAGGCACAATCGAGCAGATAAATGTGTCGCCTATAGGTAAGATGACGTTTATCCTCTCTAAAATCATTCCATACGCCGTTGTGGGACTGCTGATGACTGTGGAATCGATGTTGGCGTCGAGGGCACTTTATGGCATATTGCCGAGCGGCAGTGTGGCATTGCTTCTTGCCTCATCGGTGATGTTTGCTGTGGTGGTGTCGAGCATCGGACTGATAATTTCAAACTTCTCAAGCACCTTGCAGCAAGCCGCCCTGACTATGTTTTTCTTTTTGGTGATATTTATATTGATGTCGGGGCTGCTCACGCCGATAGCCTCGATGCCAGAGTGGGCTCAGACGCTCACGCTAATTAATCCCACACGCTATTTCATCGAAGTAGCTCGCGGAATCTTCATAAAAGGCTGCACCGCCAGCCAACTATTGCCCCAGTATGCTGCCATAACAGCCTTCGCTATAGCCGGCTGGGCAAGTGCCATAGCCAGCTATCGCAAAAAGATGTGATGAGAAG
>CALZAF010000209.1 GCA_945612775.1 uncultured bacterium
TGAGTATGGCTTGCTTGGTGATTTCGTGAAACACGATGCGCTTCGACTTCTCGGGTGTCAGCCCAAGGGTCTCATACAGGTGCCATGCAATGGCTTCTCCCTCGCGGTCCTCATCGGATGCGAGCCACACCATCTGAGCTGCGTCGGCTTCTTTCTTCAACGATTTCACCAGATCTTTCTTGTCGGCTGGTATTTCATAGATTGGGGCAAATCCGTTTTCAACATCGATGCTGAAGTCCTTCTTCAGCAAGTCGCGTATGTGCCCCTTGCTCGATAGCACTTTATAGTCTGGTCCCAAAAACTTGCCTATGGTGGTAGCTTTAGATGGAGACTCCACTATTACTAAATTCTTTGCCATTTCTTGCGTTTTGCTTTTCAATAGTTTTCACAATTTCTCTCGACTCTCTTGCTGAGGCTTCTCTCGAGAGACTCCTCTGCCGAAAATCGCTGCAAAATTAAGTAAAAAAAGTGATTAGCTGTAATCACATTGCTTAAAATTAGTCGCCACCGATTACCACAAACTGCCTTATTCTGCCCTCGCCGATGTGCGCTCTTCTTTTCTCAATACTTTAGTATTGTATATATAATGTAGTGGAGAAATTTCGCCGAAAAACGCGTCATTGTTAATTATTCTTAATTTATTGGTCGCTGCTTGGCGTTTCGGCACCTTTTGTGGACACAAAGGGTGGAGTATTATGCCAAAAACACAACATTTTATACGTAATTGAAAGAAAATTAGTAATTTTGCTGCTCGAAATCGGTTTTAACGGAAAAGTATCGAATAATTAATATTGAAGGATGAGTATCTGGAAGTGTTCGAATTGCGGCAACGAGATTCCCGTCAACTCTAAATTTTGCAATCATTGTGGTGCTCAGATTGCGCAGAGCATCACTTGCCCCGATTGTGGGCATATAGCACCTGTGGGTTCGAGGTTTTGCCCCGAATGTGGCCACTCTTTCACTATTCCTGCCCCGAAAATCGACTTTCATACCCACGACGAGCAGAACGACGACTCGCTCGGTTGGAACTTCAACGACGACGAAGCCGACGACAACGCCGCACCTGCACCGATGCCTTCGCTGCCTGAGATTCGCCCCGATGAACCTCAGCGCCAAGCACCTCGCGAGGAGTTTGAGCCTGAGCCTAAGCCTCGCCGACGCAGCTATGGGCATATCTGGGCTGCTATCCTCACCGTGATAATTTTAGGCGTGGCGGCTTACGTTTACCTCGCTGCCACCGACACCATACGTCTGCGTCACGCGGTGACCGAAATCGAGCAGACTGAGGCGGAGCTGAACCTATCGCCTGCCGAGGCTGCCGAAGTGCTTCGCAATACGCTGGGCAGCGAGTCGCTCAACGATGTAGCTTTTGCCCGTCAGGTGGAAAAGTCGCCCGAAGGCCTCTACCAGATAGCAGGACTCACCTATTTCACCAGTCCTAACGGCAACTCGCAACTCACCGCCTACACGCTTTCGCTCGACAGCGTGAGCCAAAAATGGAGCGTGTCGCGACACGCCACTCGCAAGGCGCAGCACTACATTCTTTGCACCGACGCCAACACCATTTTCGGCAGCGGCAAGAACATCCCTTGCCATGTAAATTCCATTCAGGGCAAGGACTATATATTCTTTGCCTATGCGCTGCTACCTAAGCCTGGTAGCGCCGATGCATCGGTGATTTTGGCTCTCTACAACGTGAATACAGCCGACATTATAAGCATGGACTATGTGGGCAAGGCGGTGGAACGTAACGGCGCCACCGTGGTAATGTGCCAGCCCATCAATGAGCGGCACTCTCCCGAAGCCGAATTTCTGCAAGCTCAGGCGCAGAATGCCAACTTGATATATCTGCCTACGGAAGCCGATTTGGCCAACGAGAATGCCTCGCAAGCCATCAGCCGTTGGCTTGGTCAGAACAAGCAGTCGATTGACCTTGTTGCCGACGGCGGCATAGATGTGCGACTCAACATCGCCACCTACGAGATGCCGCTATTCGTTGCCGAAGATGCCAACTTGACACGCATCGAGAACCAAAACCTCATCATCGTAGCCACCAAACAAGGCGCAGTGATGGGCTACAGCAAGACCAAGAAGCGCTACTTCGTGGTGTATGCTCCTCGGCAAGAGTCATCGAGCACTCAAGTGCGATTCCTCGACGATGAGTCGGTGATAATAGAGTCGGAGGAGGTGAATTTCACCTTCAACCCTCGCAACTGCACCGCCTCGGCTATCAATACTTTTTTTGAATGATTATTAAGAACATAACTACATAATTTTTATGGCAATAGAAATCAGAGAGATAAAACCAACTCACAGCCAATTAAAGCAATTTTCACTGTTCAGCACCAACCTGTATAAGGACAGTCCTTACTACGTGCCTGCACTTCTCATGGACGATATCAACACCTTCGACCCTAAGAAGAACCCAGCATCTGAATTCTGCGAAAGCGTACTATATATGGCTTACCGCGACGGAAAGCCTGTAGGACGCATTGCCGGCATCGTTAACAAAGTGGTAAACGAAAAATGGAACGAAAACAACGTGCGATTTGGATTCGTGGATTTCATCGACGATGAAGAAGTGGTAGATGCACTCTTCAACGCCGTAGAATCGTGGGGTCGCAGCAAGGGTTTCGACCATATTGTAGGACCACTCGGATTCACCGATATGGACCCCGAAGGCATGCTCGTGGAGGGTTTCGACCAAGTGAGCACCATGGCCACTATCTACAATCACCCCTACTATCCTAAGCACCTCGAACGCCTCGGCTACGAGAAGGAATGCGACTGGGTGGAATTTAAGATTACTGTGCCCGACGCAATACCTGAAAAAATGGTGAGAATCTGCGAAATAGTGAAGAAAAAATATGGCGTTCGCAACATCAAATACACCAGCGCCAAAAAACTTATTGCCGACTACGGTGAAGCCATCTTCAACCTCATCAACGAGGCTTACAGCGAACTCTATGGCTACTCGCCACTCACTCCTCGCCAGATTAAGCACTACATCAATATGTATGTGCCTGTGCTCCGCCTGACCGACGTTTCGCTTATCGTTGACCAGAACGACACTCTTGTGGGCGTGGGAATTGCCATTCCTTCGCTTTCAAAGGCGCTCATCAAGTCACGCGGCAAGATGCTTCCGCTCGGATGGTATCATCTGCTCAAGGCATTGCGCGGCAAGAACGACGTGGTAGATCTTATGCTCGTGGCTGTGAAGCCCGAATATCAGAGCCGTGGCGTGAATTCGCTCCTCTTCAACGACCTTATCCCTTACTTCCAAGCAAGCGGATATAAATACGCCGAAAGCAACCCCGAACTCGAGGTAAACCAGAAAGTCATGTCGCAATGGCAATACTTCGAAACCGTTCAGCACAAACGTCGCCGCGCTTTCAAAAAGGCTCTATAACACTCTGCAAGCATAATCATCTCGGATAAAGAGATTTCCAACAAATAAAAAATTTTGGCACAGATTTCCTTAAAGCAGTTCGCTGCAGAAATCTGTGCCATTATTCTATTGTGCAACTACGGTGACTTCACTCTCGTAGGAATGAATGCCCGAGGGCGACACCACGTCAACTA
>CALZAF010000210.1 GCA_945612775.1 uncultured bacterium
TCCTTTATCAGATAGAAGAACGGACGATTAACATTAAATACATAATCGGGATTAGGTAATGGCGAAATATTAATATCTGATGATATGGTACTGCTGGCAGCCTCCGTACCGGTTTCATCCACCTTGATATAATTGTTTTGGAACGATGTCAAGAAGGAGATTCCATCGTTCGACATTTTAGAATAATCACAAGTAATATCAAATATCTTGTCGTAATGTTCCGAAATTAGCACTTTTGCCAGATCGATTTCACACTCCGATTCCCATTTTGGCAAGCATATCGACATTTTGTGTACATCTATATCGTCGATTAGCGAAGCATATTCTTCACATGTGAGTTTTGTCAACTGCTCATTGATATCAATGTCATCTATAGGCAACATCACTACCATCGAAAAAGCTCCGTTGCCATACGCTATCTCACAAGCCTCAAAGTGCTCGCTTCGAGCATATCCGTAATTGCCATACTTCTTCATCATTTGCACATTGACAAAGTACGACTCGTTGGGATAATTTGGATAGAACTTTTCGGTCACTGCCTTATCGAATTTTTCAGCCCACACGCCCTTGAAATACATTGCATTGATTATGCGCGCATATTCTTCTGAATTACGAGGACGGTTTTGGACCTTGGCATTAGTCTGCTCACTCACCCATTTATCCATAGCGCTCCAAGTAGATTCTTTATCGAAATCTGAAAAATTAACCGACGCACCATAATAGTCGTTACACAATTTCACAAAATCTGGCAACAAGCTATATTCGTCATCTATATACAGAGTATTGGCAATATTGACTTTTGCCGTATTATCCACTTCGAACAACTGCTTCTTTACAGTTTTATAGTAGCTGTTAACATCGGCAATATCCACGCCGTTAACGCCCATCAAATCGCAAAGCTGTTCACGAGTTGCTCCAGCTGCTCCATTTGCCATAACACCCAGCACCTCCGACGCACTTAGCGGCGACATCGACCAATTGGACTTACCTTCTTCTTCGGCATAATTATTCACCGGGCTAATCATCTTTATTCCAAAGTCTGCTGCAGCATTATTCACTACTGCTTCCGACTTGGTTAGCACTATATCCACACGAGGATTTACTTTATCACCCCCTGGTTCTTCATCACTACACGAGGTAGAGATGGCAAATAATGCAATCACAGTAATTGTTGACAGACATTTTGCTTTCATTTCAGTACGTTTTAGTAGTTAATATCATAAATAATTTTTTTGTTCATGTAAATATTGTTGGTAGTTGGGTCGTAAATATTGCTTGACCCATAAAATCCATCATACAAACCACCCCATCCCCATGTCATATAATAAAAATGGGGGGATGTTGTTTGATTAGTTTCACACGAAAACACATTACTTAATTCATTTTCACTAACAAATGTGTATAATTTATATTCAATAGCTCCTATATATTGTTTTACGCCAGAAATTATCCAGCTATGTCCCACCTCATCATAAGAGCCACGAATTATTACAGGAGTCATTTGATAGAGGCTGTTAAGCACTTTCTGCTTATCATAAAAATCATATTTCGCGCTGTAGCCATAAGAACGAATCACATTATACTCTTCTTGAAGAGTTGACGAAGTACATGAGTCCGTTACTATTTTATAAGAAAATCTATCAAATACATCTTTTATAAACAATGCCGTTTCTTGAGTAGAATATCCAAATGGCATATTATTAAGATGAAATTGAAAACTATTTGAATACACCGGTTTTTCAAAATATCGCATAACTTGAGATACTGATAAGATATCACAACCTACATAAGCATGCTGAGGAAGGGTCGGACGCATAGGAAGATACATATTATACCCACTTAATTGATCCCAACTGGACTTTAGAAAATTATTTCTTCCATATTCATTACTATACTCTTTCTCTATAAGCAAAGAGTAATTTTGCCAATCGTATATTGGTCGGATACTATTTTCTGCACATGCCCTAATTTGAGCATCAAGCTCGGAATCTCCTGTTGTAGGGTTTTCATATAGAGAATACACATTATATCCTTGCGACTGCCATAGAGCGACGGAATCCATCATTATTCTGTCAAGTTCCGGATATTCATAAGCCCTTGTTAGTACTCTATTTGGATTGAATTTCTTTACACTTTCAAATTCTCTCCAAAATGTAGCATAGCGTAATGCCGAATCGGCAGGAAAACTCTTATGCTTATTGATGACATCTATAACATCAGTTTTCCATTGTTTTAGCCCATCTGGCAGATTCTCATTATTGACATTAAAGTTGCCCTTATCTGAAAAAGCCAATATAGGCTCATACTTTTTTGTAGCACTAACTACAACAAATCCGGCATCGTCTGCGAAATTTATCACATACATAGCCGTTTCTCCTTTTGCATCTCTGATAGACGATAGCATATAGCCGCCACTCTTAGTCATTGGTTTAGAGCTATACTTTCTTGCTATATTGTCAATAACAGTCTTATCTAAATCCGACTCTAAAACAATACTTTCAAACGCATCGTCTTGGATGTCAAATCTCTGAGGCTCATCATCTCCCTCATTGCAACTTAGCAGCAACGACAAGAATAATATACACCACAACTTGTTTCTCATACTCTAAATATTTTGTAACCGAATTAAGATGCCGCTAATATACGCTTTTTTAAGGAATAGCAAAATTATTCAAAAAAAAAGCATTTACATTCTTTGATTATCAATTTGATTATCAATTATCAAATTGCCGAGCGCCATTGGCAAACACATTGACAATTTATAATTCTCATCAATAATCTGATCCTAAATCACGAAACGTCTCTATTTCTGCACCAAGGAAATTTCACCAAAAGAATCGCCACATTCGAGATAGAACTTAATATTGCGCTCGGGCGTATCGGCAACTTTATGCATTATTGTCACCACTATATTTCCCGACTTATCATATTGCACAGAGTACCAATCGCCTTTTAAGTCGATGTCCTTATAATCCGTCCAACTGCCGTCAATCGGCCAAACTCTTTTGCCATTCTCATCCACCTCATTTAGCCATGGCGAACCATAATTTTTGGTAAAAATCTTAAACACTCCGCCATTTGCCGGCACTTCGCAAACATTCGACTTGCACTTGATGCCGTTTACTGTTATCTCTATCGGATCCCAATTGCCATCAAGGAAATCGTCTCCGCAACTTACCAACATTGCCGAACTAACAATGCACGCCAATGTAAAAATCAATTTCTTAATCATCTGTTCTTAACGCTATCTTTATTATTATAATGGTTTATGCTGTAATTTCAGAAGGCTCGGCGGCATTTTTAAAGAGTCTTCTACACATTAATCTGCGCAAAGATAGCAAATACTGCATCAAAAAAATGAAAAAAATTTTTAGTTTCTAATAAAAAATTTTGTCACACCTTCGAGAGGCACTCTCGACTGCTATTTTTTAGTGATGATTTGTGCAGAGATTGGTGCGATTTGTGTAAAATATCGTGCGGCGGTTTCATTTATTCATAAATAGAAGCGGTAATACAATCTGAACGACAGAAC
>CALZAF010000211.1 GCA_945612775.1 uncultured bacterium
AACTGACTCGAGATATTGCATGTGATCTTGAGTAGAACCTTCGGGCTTGTATTCGCGTGCCGGCTTGTCGAAACTTACAGTGAAGCCTGCACGTTCGAGGTCTGCATTAGTCCAAACGGTGCTTGTTTGGTCAGCATGTTGCATAATCACGCATACTGAGTCAGCAAGGTTGATTTCGCCAGCCATTGGCACTTCTACTTGATAGATAGTAGTTTCTTCGTTGGCTTGACGTGGATCGCTGAATGCATTAATTCTGTCAGGGTTCATATAGATTGGGCGAGCCGAAGTAGCTACTTTGCCTTCGAGTGCGCTACCTACAAAGAACTTAACAGTTTCGGCAGTTGAGCGAACTTGTGCATAGTCAGAATATACATAAGCTTCAGTTTCACCCTTAGCAAGAGCTTCGCCCTTCAATGGCATCTGCAAGCATACGATATCTACTACATCGTTAGCGCCATTACGCAAGTTTTCAGCCACTTGCTTAACCTTGAACTTGAGCACGCTACCGTTCTCGATAGTCCAGCTGTCAGCGATAGGAGCAATCACTTCTTCGCCTGCGCGAGTGATAGCTGTGCTGCACATAAACTTCATCTTAGCGAGGTCGAGAGTGTTTTCGTTAACGCCGCTTGGGTTGAGACGGTAACTAACTTCTGTATCGAGAGGCTTTTCGATAGTTCCAGCTTCCAATCCATCACCTTCACCTTCTACGATTGCTTCAGCAAGCACACCTTGTTCGTTGTTGATTTGAGGAACATATTTGAAGTTTTCGAACAAGATAGTTTCGATACCACCAATGAAGTAGTTAGGAATATACTGCATGCTGGTAAGACGTACCATTACCAATGTGTGAATAGTAGTCACTTCAGTGCCAATCAAGCTTTCGAGCAACTGTTTGGTATTTGTCAATTCTGTCTTGAGATCAGAGATACTCTTAGCGTTGTCGCCAATAAGTGTATTAGCAGCTGCTATAGCTTCACCGAGCTTTCCAACAGTTTCTTGCAATTCGCTGATAGTTTGACCTTGTGCTCCTACAGTGCTTTCGAGTGTGCTTAGGCGAGAAGTCAAACCGTTAACCAAACCTTGAAGAGTAGTAATCTGGCCTTCGATAGCAGCAACGCGCTTTTCGATACCGTCAACTGTGCCTACAAGTGGCTTAAGGTCATTGAGCTCACCTTGCAAGTTGCTGATAAGTCCTTCAAGATAAGACTTTGCACTTTCAAGTTGTGTCTTGAGGGCAGCAATATCCTTTGTATTTTGAGCTACAGCGTCCTTAAGTGCAGGATAAGTCTTGCTGAGGTCATCAAGAAGGTCGGCATACTTAGCAAGAGCATTGATTTGCACTAGCAAGTCAGCCTTAGCCTGAGCAATCTGATATGCGATAGAACCTTTAGTATTTTCATCAGCATTCAAGAGGTCGAGATCTTTCTGGATACCTTCGATTTTAGCACCCAAAGACTTGCTCAAAGCTGCGATTTCCTGGTCGGTATAACCCTTACCAGCCTCGATAGCTGCATTGATGTCGGCAGTAACTTGAGCGTATTGCTTAGCAAGTTCGTCGCCAAGTGTGGCAGCGATTTCGGCAGTGATTGCCTCGTGAAGCTTAGCGATTTCGGCATCGGTATAATCTTTGCCAGCCTTCTGAGCTTCAGCGATTTTTTCAAGAATAGTAGAAGTGAGTTTTGCAATTTGCTCGTCGGTATAGCCGTTAGCTTCAGCCTTAGCAATAGCAATTGCAGCAATCATCTCGGTGCGCAAAGCAGCCATGTTTTCAGAGCATGCATTCTTGCATTCCAAGATAGCGGCCTCGATCAACTTCTTAGCCTCTTCGATAGCTTCGGCTTTAGCAGCAGCAGCGGCAGCCTTAGCTTCTTCCTTAGCCACCTTATCGGCATATGCCTTAGCCTCATCGAGTGCGCCGGCGGCTTGAGCCTCGGCATACTTCTTTGCAGCCTCTTCTGCGGCTGCGGCTGCAGTGGCTGCATCCTTCTTAGCCTGCTCCAATGCTGTCTGCAATGCTGCAAGCTGCTGATTAAAGGTAGCCTTATCCGACTTTAACTGCTCGTTGATTTGGTCAATGTCGTCATCGTAGTCGTTACAAGAAACCATACCAACCGAGCTTGCCATCGTCAAAGCTCCAATCATAAAGAAATTCAAAAACTTTTTCTTCATTTTTTAGGTTTTTAAGTTAATAAATAAACTATGTTATCACAAAATTATTCTGACTGAATAAGCAGTCGTAACGCATAGCAATATCGTTCTCCAAAGCGCAATTGTGGCCTTGAAAAGACGCTATTTTTAGCCGTCACAACCTATATTGCTTGCAAAATTAAGTTAAGAATATCTACTCTTTGTTAGGATTAATGTCAGATGTTTTTACACTTTCGTCGGTATTCTTTACACTATTATTTTCCTCGTCGGAAGCGACCTTCAACTTCAATGTCACTTCGTTGTTAATTAGCATTTTAGCATCTACTGTTACTTCAAGCACATTGCACTCGGGCGGCAGTTCGGCATAGTATTCATTGCCGATAAAATCGTAACCGAGCACTTCAGAAATCAATATCAAGCGGTCGATGTCGATGGTTTTGCCGGAAAGGATTCCGTAGAGCGCCGGACGCGACACATGTATGAGTTTTGCAAAATGCGTATATGACATTCCACTACTGTCGAGCCGCTGCTTTATGAGCTGCCCGATGTTAATCTTATGTACATCTTTAAATCGTGCCATCGTGTAACCATGCTGCTGCTCGCAGGGATTGTTGCTCCGGGCTGCATGTTGGCTGCTCATAGCCTCGCCCAGCTTTGCCGCTCCCTCCGGCGCTCCACAATTTTTTCGGTTAATAACAATATTAATATATTCGCTAAAAACCGACATAAAAAAAGCGTGAACCGAAACCATTGTCCAGTTCACACTCTGGGGCCCTGAGATTGCCTTACCGCTGAATGAACAATAGTATAGTCCACGCCCCATGCAGCCTGTATAGAAATGTACGCCAAACCACATCGCAAGCATGAGGGCATACCTCGGGCTGCCCAGCCTACAATGATGGCTTGCGACACGTCACAACATGTCACACAAGAAGAGGACATCTACCATTGCTATGTTCGCGGGGGCGGTTTTTGAAATTTCTCAGGTTTCAGAGTGCTCCTTAGAACTTAGCGTCTATAGTAAACGCCTAAAATATGTCAGTTATCACTTTGGCTATTTCGTTGCCGAAAAAGCTATCGCTGCGATAGTTAAATTAGCCATTTTGCCCGAAAAATTCTACACAAAAGGGTTATTTTCTGCCACAGCTACCGTGATTTGCGGCAAAGATAGTCATTTTTTAAGCATATTTGCATTACATATCGAAAAAAAGCACGCCCCATTTTGGTTTTTTATAACCTTTTATATTCAAATTGCCGTCTCAGCCGATATTTTCATATCAACGCCGAGCGACAGCCTTACTGAACTTTCGTTAAGGCCGCCCAAACGATAAAAATATTTTTTGTCTTTTGGGCTGCTCTATCAACATATTTTATTAATTTTG
>CALZAF010000212.1 GCA_945612775.1 uncultured bacterium
AAATGAAAACTCGCCGCTTTTTCCATTTCCAACTCCTGATGGGAAAATTACAGACCTAAAATAAATTAGTTGGTCCTCCAGTTTGTCACCTTTGTCGGGATTTCTTACTGTTATACCGATTGAGTTAGTTCCAAGGTCAACTCCTACAATTTTTTCCATAAACAATAAATTATATGTGTTTTTGTTTTGATATTTCATTAATCGTCTTTATCTTTGCATCACAAAGATACAACAGAGAAAGACTTTTCTCAATAAGGCTATAAGCCGAAGATTTTCTTGCCCTTGCGATTACGTGGGGGCTTAATTTTTGCTCTAAGTTACACATTTTATTTAGATAAAATGATATTTTGAGAGATTTTTTCCAAAATTCAATAAAAATTAATCGCCAACCGTGTGGCTGGCGATTAGTTGTTTAATTCTATATTATGGGCTCTTCCCTTTAATCTTTCAATCGGTAGGTGATTGTGGTCACTACGCGGATGTGCTTGATGTGTGGGGAGTTTTCGTCGCGGTTTTCGATAGAGAATTGGCCTTGCGAGGCGGTGACTATTTTGCCGAGGCGGCTGTCGCTGACGGCGGCAAATTGCTCGGCTGTGGTCTTGGCGTTGCGGTTGGCTTCTTCCACCATTTCGGGCTTAATCTCGTTGAGCGACTGGTATTCATATTGCACCGAGTGCGAGTAGTCGCTGAGTATGGCAATGCCGTCTTTCAGGAGTTCTCCTTGGCGCGAAATCAGGTCGCGCACGGTGTCAACTTTGTCGCTTGTTACGGTGATAACCGATGTGATGTTGTAGCGCGAAGTGATGTTGGTTTGCTCATACATTTCGGCGGTTTTGTCATATACCGAAGGCGGGTTCACCACTATCTCGTCGCGGCTGATTCCGCCAGAGGTTAGGAAGCGGATTATTGCCTCGTTTTTGGCGTTGATGCGGGTGTAGAGGCTGGGCAGGTCGTTGCCCATCTCTTTCGACACTATAGGCCAAGTGACGCGAGTGGCAGGCACTTCGCGTTCCGATAGTCCTTTCACTGTCACGATGCGGTCTTTATCTACAAAATTGTCGATTCCGCCCTTGATGTTGAAGCCGATGATTGTCATGCCTATTGCCAGGATGATGGCTTCGATGATATAACCTTTTTTCATATCTGTTAGTTGGTTTTTGGGGGGATAGGTTTATTGTAATATTGTTTTGCTGATAATATGACAAATGCTGCGCTCTATGGTTTAACGCCGGGGCGCAATTTTTTGTTCATCGTCATCGGTTATTTGCGCTTGGTGGCGAGCCAGTGCTTGCGTTGCTCGGGCGAGAGCCGTTCGATGGCGTAGCGCAAGGCGGTGCGAGGCATCGCGGCGGCGTGCCGGGTGAGGAACTCGGTGAGGTGCTGTTCGCTGCGTTTGCCCATCTCGCGCAGCATCCATCCGGTGGCTTTGTGGATGAGGTCGTGCGGGTGCGAGAGCAGACTCTCGGCTATTGCGATGGTTGGCTCGAAGATGCCGGCGCGAATGAGTGTGAGTGTAGATACTATGGCTATGCGTTGTTCCCACATCGATGTGCTTTGGCTCAGCCGCGTGAGCAGAGTGCTCTCGGGGTGAGAGATGATGTGTGCGCCTATAATCTTGGGGCACGACAGGTCCACGAGGTCCCAGTTGTTGATATACGCTGTGTTTTGCAGATAGAAATCCACTATTGCCTGGCGGTCGTCGCGGCAACGCTCATATCGGCGAACGAGCGCCAATAGGGCGGCGAGGCGGAATTCGTGATATGGGCTGTGGAGCATTTCGGCGATGTGGTCGAGCGGCAAGGCATAGTATTTTGCCGAGATGGCGCGGTTGTCGGGCACCACGATGCCCAGAAACTGGTCGCCCTCGCCATATTCGCCCTTTCCGCACTTGAAGAAGCTGCTCAGAATGGCTATTTTCTCAGGTCTTGCGGCGCCGCGCAGGCTCTGTTGCCAGTCGTGGAGCGTGAGAGGTGATTCGGGAGTCATAATTATTGCTTTTTTATTGGTTTTTGATCAAATTCGGTTGATGCGCATCCAGTTGCCCCAAGCAAATCGGGCAAGGAACACCAGTCCGCGGAAGCAGAGTTCGATGCACATGGCTATCCACACGCCCACAAGCCCCATCGAGCCCACGAGCAGAATCGACAGCGAGAGTCGCACCAGCCAGATGCATCCGAAGTTCATGATGCTCGGCATAAGCGTGTCGCCGGCGCCCACAAATATGCCGTAGCACACTATCGAAGCCGCAAACATCGGTTCGGCAAACGCCTCGATGCGCAGAATCTGGCTGCCCAGCGCCACTATCTCGGCGTCGGGCGTCATGAGCATCATCATGGCAGGTGCGGCGGCATACATCAGCGCCCCGGTGAGGCTCATGATGGCTATGCCGAGGGCAAGTGTGATGAGAGCAAATCGCCGCGTGAGCCGAGGTCGGCGAGCCCCCAGACTCTGCCCAACGAGCGTGGTGGCAGCGTCGGAGATGCCGTAGCCGGGCATATAGCAGATGCTTTCGGCTGTGATGGCAAAGGTGTTGGCGGCGATTGCCACCGGTCCGAGCGGCGCCACTATGGCGGTAACGGCTATCTGCGCCGAGGTCATCACGGTGCGTTCGAGGGCTATAGGCGAACCTATTTTCACGGCTCGCTTCAGGCATTGCCGCGTGGGTCGGAACGATCCGCTGGTGCCGCTAATCTTCAGTTCGGGCGATCGTCGCAGCAGATACCACAACATAGCCGAACTCACCACAAGGAACGCGAGGGCAGAGCCCAATGCGGCGCCCATCACGCCCAGGTCGGCACCGGGAATGGTAATCTCCATTCCGGCGATGCTGAAATGATGGTCGGGGAATATTAATAGGAAATTAAACACCACATCGAGCACATCTAAGCCGATGCTCAGCAAGCTCGGCACCTTCATGTTGCCGCAGGCGCGCAGCAGCGCCGACGACATGTAGAACATCATCAATAGGGGATAAGCAGCCGAAAATATCAGGAAATAGATGGTGGCATTGTGGCATATTGCGTCGTCTCCGCCCAGCCATACGGGCAAGTACGGGCTGAGCGCCATTCCCGCTACACCCAGCGCCACGCCAATGGCGAGCGAAGTCACCAGCGCCTGACGCAGCACAGCGCGCGCCCCGGTGTAGTCGTTGGCGCCCACCAAGTGAGCCACCTGCACCGAGAATCCAGCCGACACCGCAAAACCCAGTCCGCCGAACAGCCACGTGGTGGTGGATACCAATCCCACCGATGCCGCTTCGAGTGCGCCCAGTCGGCCGAGCATCGAGGCATCGATGTATTGCATCAATATCGACGATAGTTGCGCCATGATGGCAGGCGCACTAAGCATGGCGGTGAGCAGCAGTTGCTGCCGCATCGTCATGGGCGATTGGTTGCGTATGAGCGCAAGGAGTTCGTCTTTAGTGTATGCCGCCATAGTGAATATAAATTTTGGCAAATATACGAAAGTGTTGCCAATTCGCCCAAACTGCGCAACTCTAAAATTTGCAATAAAAAGAGC
>CALZAF010000213.1 GCA_945612775.1 uncultured bacterium
TTAAAACACGGATTGGCACAGAGATTTATTTGCCATAACACGGATTTCCACGGAGTTTTTTGTTTTAACACGGATTAGCACGGAGTTTTTTTGTTTTAACACGGATTGGCACGGACAATTTGTGAAAATCTGTGCGATAATCAGTGTTATCTGTGTTTCTGGGCCGCGGCTGGGGGATTATTGCTTGTTGGCTTGTTCGATGGTGTTGGTTAGTTCGATAAATTCGGCTACGGAGAGTTGCTCGGGGCGCTTGGTGAAGAATGGGTCTTGCAGGATGGGGCAATCCTTTGGGAACATGCCTTTTAGCGAGCCGCGGAGCATCTTGCGGCGCTGGCCGAAGCTGGTCTTAACCACGGTCTTGAACAGGCGCTCGTTGCAGCCGAGGTCGGTGACCTGGTTGCGCACCATGCGAATCACGCCCGACTTCACCTTTGGCGGCGGGTTGAACACATTTTCATCGACGGTAAAGAGATATTCGATGTCGTACCAAGCCTGGAGCAGCACCGAGAGGATGCCGTAGGTCTTAGAGCCCGGACCGGCAGCAAGTCGCTGAGCCACTTCGCGTTGCAGCATGCCGCTGCAGCACACCACTTGGTCCTTATAGTCGAGCACCTTAAAGAAAATCTGCGACGATATGTTGTAGGGATAGTTTCCGATGATGCAGAACTTGCCGTCGCCGTAGATTTCGGCGAGGTCGAGTTTGAGGAAGTCGTCGGCAATGATATTTTCGCTGAGTTGCGGATAAGTGCCTTGCAGATATTCCACCGACTCGCCGTCGAGTTCCACCACCTTGAGGTCGTGACCGCTTTGCATCAGGAATTGAGTGAGAACGCCCATGCCGGGGCCGATTTCGAGCACCGGAGTGCCCACATAGTCGCTCAGAGTGTCGGCTATGCGTTGAGCTATCGATAGGTCGGTGAGGAAGTGCTGTCCTAATGCTTTCTTTGCTTTTACTTGATGCATAAAATTGAGTCAAAAAATGGTGGTGTGAATGAAAAAACTACAGCAAACTGCGCTCAAACAAATAAAAAGGCGTATATTTGCAGTTATGCAAAGATAGTGCAACTTGGCATAATATAAAAATGAATGTGGCTAAAAACGCTGCAAAAATCGCCGATGCGAGTGCAATTATCGAGGCAGAGAGTAAAAAAACAGAACCCCTCACAAAACCAAAACAGAGAGAAATGAATAAAATATTGCAAGTACTGCTCAAATATGGAGTGCCGTTGCTGATAGGCGGCGGCTTGATATGGTTCTTGATGATAAATGTGGATATTGAGGAGATGGGCCGCGTGATGAAGACAGCCAATTTCTGGTGGTTTGGCATCGTGATAGTGATTTCCACCTTCAGCCACATATTCCGAGCCATGCGATGGCGCTTGCAGCTGCGGGCGATAGGCATAGATGCTCCGCTGAGTGCGCTCATCAACTCGATTTTCGGCACTTATGCCGTGAATCTGGTGTTTCCTCGCGCCGGCGAGGTGTGGCGATGCGGATATATAGCCAGCCGCGAGAAGGCATCGTTCACCAAGGTGCTCGGATCGATGGTAGCCGACCGCCTGAGCGACACCGTTACGGTGCTTGCCATCACACTCCTTGCCTTGGTGCTTGCCAAGGACGCCATCTATCAGTGCCTGGGCGACAGCATGCAGCAGGCGGTGATGGGCATGGTCACCAATCCGTGGCTGTGGGCAGGCGGCGTGGTGGCGCTGGCGCTCTTGGTGGCGCTGCTCACCATGAAGACCGAGAATAAGATTATCCTCAAGGTGCGCGGCATAGTGCTCAACCTGTGGAACGGCTTCGCAGCCATAGGCAAGATGCAGGGCAAATGGATGTTTGTGTTCTACACCGTGTGCATATGGGGCTGCTACTATTTTCAGCTCTATTTTGCCACTTTCGCCTTCGATTTCACCGCCGACCTCAGCTTTGTGCCGGTGCTGGTGCTCTTTGTGCTTAGCAGCATAGGCATGGGCGTGCCCACCAACGGCGGACTCGGCGCTTGGCACATGGCGATTATCATAGGACTCTCAATCTACGGCGTAGGCACCATAGGTTCGCAGCAGCTCGACCCTAACGCATCGGGATTTGCAATGCTCGTGTGGGGCATACAGACCGTGCTGCTGATAGTGCTCGGCATATATGCCTTCGTGATGATGGAAATCGACCGCCGCCGACTGGCTTCGGGCGCAATCGAGGTGACCACCAAGCCGCAAAACGATTAACAGCGTGCCCTGCCGCAGCAGCATCGGCTGGGCGAAAACAAAATGAAAAAACTTATGTCAGACAACAAATTAGAATACGACTACTTCGACGGCGACGAGGTGCCAGCCGAGGAACAGCATGAGGAGAGCGCCGAAGAGCGCGAGGACCGCGAGATGGAAGAGCTCGAGGTGGTGAGTCCGCGCGACCGCTACCGCGACGTGGTGTTTGCCATCATAGGTGCCACCGTGGCTCTGCTGGCGTTTCTGGCTTGGCTGCTCTTCTACCACCCCGTGGTGAGCGAGGCGCAAGCTACAGGCCGCCTGATGAAGGTGGAGTGCCGCGGCATGGTGTTCAAGACCTTCGAGGGCGAGATGGTGTCGGAGCAGTATGTCACCGACACGATTAAGCGCCAGTCGAACGACTTCCTTTTCTCGGTGGAGACCGATTCGCTGTCCTACCGCATGATGATGCTTCAGAACCGCGGCAAAAAGCTCACTGTGGTGTATAAGCGCTATATCTTGCCGCTGCCGTGGCGAGGCAGCTCTAAGTGCATAGCCACCGACGTGATAGAGCACTGACCGCTATGCCTAAGATGCTGAGAATAGCCCTCTTGGCGCTGACGGCAGCGATGCTGATGAGCGCCGCGCCCGACTGGGACGCCGAGATGCGCCGCGCCGGAATGGTGCGCATAGCCGACCTCTGCACCACCTTCGTGGTGGATCTGCGCTACGCCGGAACCAATAATTTCGTGGGCAAGAACATGTATGGCAGTTTTCGCGGAGTGTATCTGCAGCGCGACGCTGCCGAGTCGCTGGTGGCAGCCCAGGCGGCTCTGAAGAAGATTGACCCTAAATATTCGATAATCATATATGATGCAGCCCGTCCGCGGAGCGTGCAGCAGACCATGTGGGATGCCGTTCGTGGCACTACCAATGCGCAATATGTGGCACGACCTGAGCGTGGCGGCTGCCATAACTATGGCGTGGCGGTGGATGTGGGGCTTGCCTACGACGGTGTGCCGGTGGATATGGGCACCGACTTCGACTGCTTTACCGCCTCGGCGCATATCACCGACGAACCTGCGCTGGTGAAGCAGGGCAAAATAAGCCGCGAGGCGATGAACAACCGCCGTCTGCTGCGCCGGGTGATGACGCAGGCGGGCTTCATGACTTACCGCCGCGAGTGGTGGCACTTCGAACGCTACCGCATAAAATACACCCGCGCCCATTTCAAATTGCTCGACTTCTAATTTTTAACACAGATTTCCACG
>CALZAF010000214.1 GCA_945612775.1 uncultured bacterium
GCCGCGCTTACCCAAGCATAGGGTCATAATCGGACCAATATAGTCGGTAACAGTGATTATCGATGCTCTGATATATGGTTCTTCGATGTGGTCGATAAGGGTCAAGTCGGGCAATCCGGCTGGATTGTGCACCTCCTTCATCTTGCCTTTCTTGTCATATACCTTATACGACACATTTGGCACTGTGGTAATCACATCCATGTTAAATTCGCGGCTTAGGCGCTCTTGCACTATCTCCATGTGCAGCAGTCCCAAGAATCCGCATCGGAATCCAAATCCGAGAGCTACCGACGATTCGGGTTGGAAAGTGAGCGACGCATCGTTGAGCTGCAATTTTTCGAGCGAGGCTCGCAAATTCTCGAAATCTTCGGCATCGATAGGATAAACACCGGCAAACACCATTGGTTTAACCTCTTGGAAACCCTCAATAGCCTTTTCACAAGCATTTTCCACGTGCGTAATCGTATCACCCACCTTTACTTCTTTTGATGTCTTGATACCCGAGATAATATATCCCACGTTACCTGCCGATAGTTCATTGCATGGCAGCATATCCATCTTCAGCACGCCTATTTCGTCGGCATGATACTGCTTTTCGGTGTTGACAAACTTCACGAAGTCGTCTTTACGAATTGTGCCGTTCACAATCTTGAAATAGGCTATAATGCCACGGAATGGGTTGAACACCGAGTCGAAGATGAGTGCTTGAAGCGGTGCCTTAGGGTCGCCCTGCGGCGCCGGGATGCGCTCAACTATGGCATCGAGCACTTCTTTAACGCCAAATCCAGTCTTACCGCTGGCGCGAAGCACTTCTTCGGGCTTGCAGCCGAGGAAATCCACCACTTGGTCCTCTACCTCATCGGGATTCGCGCTGTCGAGATCTACCTTATTGAGCACCGGAATAATTTCCAAATTGTTGTCGATAGCCATATACAGGTTTGATATTGTCTGGGCCTGTATGCCTTGCGATGCGTCAACTATCAGCAGCGCGCCTTCGCATGCAGCTATCGAACGAGAAACCTCATACGAGAAGTCCACGTGCCCCGGAGTGTCGATAAGGTTAAGGATATAGTCCTCGCCATTATAGTTATACTGCATCTGTATGGCGTGGCTCTTGATTGTGATGCCGCGTTCGCGCTCAAGATCCATATCATCGAGCACCTGCGCCTGCAGGTCTTTGCCTTCTACGGTCTTGGTAAACTCAAGCAAACGGTCGGCAAGCGTGCTCTTGCCGTGGTCGATATGGGCTATAATACAGAAGTTTCTTATATTTTTCATCAATCGTGATTTTTTTATCTTTATTACGTTTTTTTGCCGGGCGATGCTTCTCTCGAGCATCGCGTATTAAGCGTTTTGTAATGCATCGGCACGCCAGTTGCAGCCATTATGCTTACTTCTACGCCGTAATTCGGCAATATGATGCAAAAATACTAAAAAAAAACGACTTTTTAGATGATGCGCTGCAAGATTGTGCGCTTTCTGCTTTCGATTAGTGCGGCACCGTGTTAAATTCTCACCACAAGGCCGTCGTAGGCAAGATTAACGCCATCAGGAAGGCGGCTGTCGGTCTCAGCATGCAGGCCTGCCTCGTGGCTCATGTGCGTGATATAGGCTTGCTCGGGTTCTACGCGTCGTATCACCTCGAGTGCTTGGTCGATTGAGAAATGTGTGTTATGCTCAGTGAAGCGCAATCCGTTTATCACCAGCAGCCTAACGCCCTTGAGTAGTAGAAAAGTCGATTCATCGATGCTCTTGGCATCGGTGATATACGCCAAGTCGCCTATTCGGTAGCCATTTATCAGCATCTTTCCGTGCCACACGGGTAGTGGAGTCACCATCACTCCTTCGCAGAGAAATGGCTCGTCGCCCACCACATGTTCGGCGAATTGCGGCGCACCGGGATAGGGATTCTTGCCGAAGCTATAGGGCATCTTCATTCGCAAATCATGCAACACTTCTTCACGGGCATACAAAGGGAAATGTCCAGGTCGATAGCAATATGGGCGCAGGTCATCTACACCGCCCACATGGTCGTAATGCACATGTGTGGCTATCATTGCATCGATGTGATAGTCGCTGGCACGGAGCATCTGCATGCGAAAGTCGGGACCGCAATCTATGAGAAGGGTCTTGCCCTGAGTGCGTATCAGCGCCGATGTGCGCATGCGTTTGTCGCGCTGATCCGCCGACCGGCACACTGGGCATTGGCACGCAAGCACTGGCACGCCTGTAGATGTGCCTGTGCCAAGAAATTCTATCTCAATCGCAGTTTGATCTTTACTCTCCATCTCTCTTATCTTCTTCCCTATTGAATTATTTCACAAGTATGCCGTCTTCGAAGTAGAAGTAGCGGCCATCGGTATAATACCAGTATTCCTTAACCCCCGAATGCGTAGGGCGCTGATTCACGGTTTCGGGCATTCCGAGCGACAAGCGAACCTCATCCTTGGTCATGCCTTCGCGGGTCTTGCCTTCCACTATGCACTGCCACACATCATCGGTTATATAGGGATAGCGGTTGCGGATATCGGTAAACGAGAATAGTGCATCGAATGAGCGATTCTTGAGTACCGTTCCGCCCAGAGTCATCCACAGCAGCGCCTTTCGTCCAGTTTCTACGTCGGTAAACATCACCTTTATCGGGAACACCTTGTTGCCGGGCAATACATCGTCGATGTGCACTTTCACAAATTTGCGTCCAGCTATCATTCGCTCGTCCTCACCATACCATATCGAGGTCTTTACATAGCAGTCTTTGCCGCTAAGCTGATTGTGAATATATTCCACCACATCCATATCGATGAGGAACGGTATGGTGTAATCGGGACGAATCTCGTCGATGGTCTTATCGGTAGCATAGACGTAAGTGTTCACACCGTCAGTGAACTTCACATTCACCGTAGCGCGATTATCGAGAACGCTTCCGAGGTAATAGCCCGAATATGCCAATATGCGCCCCTTCAGACTAAGCGTATCGGCATCATAAGCGTCGCTATTGGCAAAGATCAACTTCACGTTGTCGTCGCTGGCATAAAAGCGCTTCCCCTGTTGCCAATTTGCGAACGAGTCGATGGGCACAGCAAAGTTATTGGCCTTAACCTCTTCTTCAGTCAAGCCCTTCACCACTTTATCTACATCTTTCTGTGTTATCTTTTTGGTGCCTTCCACTCCCGTGAAGCAGCCTGTGAGCAGGGTCATCATCGCCAGAGCGGGCAGTATTATGCGTTTCGATATCATAACTTATTTATTCGTTTCGGCCCTATTGCCTTTCTACAGAATGCAAAAGTATTGATTTTTTCGCAGAAGCACAACAATGACTATTCATCTTTTAGATTTGTTATAGAATAATCACAACTGCCATAACGGCTTCCATAGTCCGATTCAGCGCCAAAAGCCACCCGAGCATCGCTCCCCGTAGGCACTCCGTTGCTGCCGAGGAAATAGTAGTTGTCGTAATAGGT
>CALZAF010000215.1 GCA_945612775.1 uncultured bacterium
TAATCAAATAATTTCGCTTCTTTCAGAAGCATTTTCATGGTGTCATCAATTTCCGTGGGTTACGCTAACGCTCACCCACGGCTACAAGCACTCGACTTTCAGCCGAGCGCCTTGCTTCCTTCAGAAGCTGCTGCGGTTTATCTACAATAACACGGACTCTCACAATGTTATTATGTGTAAAAAGTATTTGGTCGAGGGGATATTATTCAAATTTTAGCGAGTTTTGCTCGGCGGATTCTATTCGGCGGTTACGCCAGCAACGGCGGCAGAGGGCGATGTATTTGTCGTCGCCACCAATTTCTACCTGAGAACCCTCGGTAACTACCATGCCGTTTGAGTCGATACGGGCGTTGATGATGGTCTTTCGGCCGCAAGTGCATGTGGATTTAATTTCGTCGATGGTGTCGGCAACTTCGAAGAGGCGTTTCGACCCTTCGAACATCTTCGATTGGAAGTCGGTGCGCAGACCGTAGCAAATCACATTAGTGCCGAAATCATCTACAAGTCGAGCCAGCTGATCAACCTGCGCCGAGCTGAGGAATTGCGCTTCGTCGATGAGAATCCAGTTGATAACCTTCATTTGTTCGTCGAAAATCTTCACGCAATATTCGTAGAGGTCGGTGTCGGGGAAAATCCAAGAACATTCGCGCTTAATGCCGATGCGCGACTGAATTACATTTTCCTTCTCGCGGTCGTCGATTGATGGTTTCATACACATATATGGCATACCACGCTCCTCGAAATTGTAGGCGGTGGTAAGCAGGAGGGCAGTCTTAGCCGAGCCCATGGTGCCGTATCTGAAATAAAGCTTTCCGAATCCGTTCATGTCAACTTGTTAGATGAGGTTTTAGATAATGTGCTGCAAAGATAGCGAATATAGCCGACGTAGAGGCAAGATGGCGGCAATTAGTTATTAACAAGATGGCATGATTTGGTTGATAACTTTTGCCGCAAGGGGCTAAATTGCAGAATGTGAACGGGATTAAAAAACCTTGTTGAGAATCCAAGTTACTACCGTGAGTATCATGCTGAATACCAGCGCCGAAGCGAATCCTGAAACTGCGAATCCGTCGACAAACCAGGCGCAAAGCATGATAATCAGAGCATTGATTACGAAAACGAACAATCCCAAAGTTAGCACTGTGACAGGCATTGCTAAAAGCTTGATGATAGGTTTGATGAAGGTGTTGAGCAATGCGAGAACGAGCGCCACCACCAATAGTGTGACTATGCCACCCGATGTTGATAGTGATGGGAGTGATACTCCTGGTGTAATCCATGCTGAGATGCCTATGGCTGCACACGATAATATTAAGCGTAATAACGTACTCATTAGTTTTTTATGTGTATTTAGTTTAAAATTCGTGGTAAAGGTAGTTATTTATTTTTTAATACGTTGCATATTTTGGTGGAAAATGTGCAATTTTGAGGTTTATAAAAGAAAATAGCGACGAAAATGCAAATTTTGAAAAAGAAGTGTTAACTTAGCAGACGCAATAAGACACAATAACAGAAATACCATAAAGAGATGACAATAAAAAATATTAAGCATCGACTCTACGTAGAGGCAAAGGACTATGCAATGATAGTAGTAGGGTTGATAATCTATTCATTCGGCTTGTGTGCCTTTATATTGCCGCAAAAGGTGGTGATAGGTGGTTACACGGGTCTTGCCTCGCTGTTCTACTATAGTTTGGGTTTGCCGGTGGGTGCGATGGTGCTCGTGCTCAATGCTATATCGCTGGCATTTGCCTATAAGATAGTGGGCCGACGGTTTGTGATGCGCTCGGTGTTTGGCGCAGTGGCGTTGAGTGTTATCATTTCGATAGTACAGCCTATGTTCGACCATGCCATCGTGGCGCCCGACAATCCGATGATGAATGTGATAATAGGCGGCTTGCTGTGCGGCTTCGGACTCGGTCTGGCATTTGTGCACAATGGCAGTACCGGCGGTACCGATATCATAGCAGCCATGGTGAATAAGCGCACCAACGTTACCATAGGCCGCATGTTGCTCTATGCCGACGGCGTGATTATCTTCTCGAGCATGTTCCTATTCCACAGCATAGATAATGTGGTGTATGGCTTCATAGAGCTCGTGTTTGCCACATTCATGACCGACCAGATGATTAATACCAACCGTCAGGCGATGCAGTTCTTGATAATTTCCGAGAAATGGGAGGAGATAGCCAACGCCATAGTTAACGATGCACACCGCGGATGCACCGTGCTCGACGGCACAGGCTGGTTTACCAAAAATAAGGTGAAGATGCTGCTTGTGATGTGCCGCAAGATAGAAGGCGTGACGGTGATGCGCGTGGTTAAGTCGATCGACCCATACGCATTTATCACCCAGAGCAACGTTAATGGCGTGTACGGAGTGGGCTTCGATGCCATGAAGGTGCGTCTAAAAGACTTCAAACCGAATACCGACGACAACCTCGTGGCAAAGGAATTTGGTGAAGATGAGTTCAAAAAGTGACATTTGCGCAATTTTGAATAGTATTTAAGTAAAAAAATAACAGTTGAACAGCAAATAAAGAATTATATTTGCAAAAGAATTAATTGAGATAAATAATTTGCATTTTTATTTAGACTTTTGTGTTTGAATTTATGAAAAAGTATTTTTTGACATTAGTGCTTGCATTGGCAGGCGTGGTATTGGCATCGGCAGCAGATTTTGGCACCTCGTTGGGTGCAAACTTTGTGTATGCTTCGAAACATAGCCAAAAGGGTATTGGAATAAACTATAAAATCAACTTTACCGATAATTTCAGAGTTAGTCCGGAGTTTCAATATTTCTTCAGCAACAATAAGTTCAAGGCTTGGGATGCCAATGCAAACTTGGAATACACTATACCTATTATAGAGAATTGCAATGTGTATCCACTCGTGGGATTCTCATATTCGCATTGGACAGAAAGAATGAATGTGCCTAATGTGGATAAGGCAGCAAACACCTACGATCGCATAGGCGGCAACTTGGGCGCTGGCATAGAGTATTATGTGTCGAGCAACATTGCCATCAATGCCGAAATTCGTGCTCAGATTATGAAGAACTTCAGCCAATGCGTGATTGGCGTAGGCGCAAGATATTTGTTCTAAGTGCACGGTTATAGTGCTGCGGCATTAGATGCAAAAATATTAAACCGGTCGGGTGAAATCGCTATGTGAAGTCGATTCCCCGACCGGCTTTATTTTGTTCTGCAGATGATTGATGAGTTTTGTGCGGATGATTGATTTAACACGGATTTCCACAAGAGTATGGATTTGGCGGGTGTTTTATCTCACACAGATCTAACAGATGAAAACAGATTGATTTATTCAGCAGATGCGGCGGTTTAAACACGGATTGGCACAAGATTTTTGACACGGATTGGCACAACTTGTGGGGATATGTGAA
>CALZAF010000216.1 GCA_945612775.1 uncultured bacterium
GAACCCACAATACCATACGATGCTCTAAGCTTAAGCAACTGTATCTTTTCGCCTATCGATTCCTTGAAGAATGGTTCTTCAGAGATTACATAACCAGCACCAAATGCAGGGAAGAAACCGAAACGGTTGTCCTTACCGAAGCGGTCGGTTCCGTTATATGCACCATTGAAATCGATTAGATATCGCTGCTTATAGTTATAACTTACGTTGAGCGAATAGCCTTCGAAATTGGCTGGCACACCACTCCAGTGCTTTTCGGTGCGGCTTTGGCGATTGAAGAGCAACATTGCATTCACATTGTGAGTCTCGTCGAGGAACGAGCGATTGTAGCGAAGCGATGCCTGCAAATTCAAGTTCTTGATATCTTGAATCTTGCCGCTGGTAATTGAGAATGTGCCATTGGTGTAGATGCCATTAGGGTTGATGCTATAAAGACCTGTGGCAGAATCGTAGTGATAAGTAGGATAATCACTGCGCCATGCCTGACGATAGTTCTCATCGATAGTAGAATATGCCACACGAGCATCAGCCGACAGACCCTTGGTCAAGAAACTCATGTCCCAGTTAGCTCCGAGAAGCATATTATTGTCGTTACGGCGATCGCGAGTATAACCTTCATTGGCAAGACGAGCATTCAAGGTTGGGCGGAAGCCGTTTGTGTCGTAAAGATAGGCTGCCGAACCGTCAGGATTGACAACTGGTGCCGAATATGGGTGCATCTTCGAGAAATCATAGATTTCGCCAGTAGCATTCATGCCTCGAGGCTCGTTGATATTCATAAAGCGCGACGACATGTCGAATCGCATGCTGAAATTATTTGTCACCTTAAAGTCGAGGTTGGTGCGGAAGTTGAAACGATGATAAAAGTAATTGCTGTTTACATCGTTCTTGTCTGAACCGAAGTCACGCACCATACCGCCCTGGGTGAAGTAGCCAAGCGATGCAAAATATTTCAATCGGTCAGAACCACCCGAGATGTCCACATTCACATTCTGCTGCATAGCCGACTTCTTGAAGATTTCATCATACCAGTTTACGTTTGGGTGACCATAAGGGTCGCTACCGTCCTGAAACTTCATGATGTCATCGCGGGTAAACTCTGGAGCTATACCATCATTGGCATAAGCTTCATTCACAAGGATTGCCGAATTATAAGAGTCTAAGAACTTAGGCGTACGCACCGGAATCTGCACACCTGTCTCATAGCGTGCTATGATTTGAGGCTTGCCTTCGTTACCGCGGCGTGTCTTAACCACAAGCACACCATTAGCACCCTTAATACCATAGATGGCTGTTGTAGATGCATCCTTCAAAATCGAGATTTGCTCTATTTCATTAACGTTGATCTGCGACAACTGCTCATAGGTATATTCCATATCATCTACTATGATGAGCGGCTTATTTCCATCGCCATTAAGAGAGCTCACACCACGAATAAAGAAGTCGGAAGCATCCTTACCCGGCTGGCCACTGCGCTGCTGGCTGAAGAAGCCCGGCAACTTTCCTTGAAGCGTGTTCTGAACGCTACTTGTAGGGATACGGCGTATCTCCGTACCATTAAGGCCACTCACCGAACCTGTCAAAGTGAGCTTTTTGGCCTGTTGGTAACCCACCACCACGAGGTCCTCAAGGTTGTTTTGGTCCACACTTAGCACCACGTTCAAGTCCTTGTTGTTCTTAACTTTCACCGATTGGGCCTTAAATCCAATGAATGAAAAATCGATTACGTCGCCTACATTTACCTTTAAGGCGAAAGCACCGTCAAGGTCGGTTGCTGTGCCCACCTTTGAGCCTTTTACTCGCACTGTCACGCCTGGCAACAATTCACCTTCGGTCGATGACACTACGCCTTTCAAAGTGAAGGTCTGTGCAATTGCTATTGCAAACAGATTTATGCTGAATAATACTATTAATAGTCTTTTCATAACGTATTACCATTTAGGGTTTTGTTCCATATTAGAATTCTTAATCACCTCAGAGTAAGGTATTGGGTAGTAATAGCGATATGGCTCAAAATCCACATCAAGCACATCTATTTCCGATATGCTGATGTTGCCCACGCTATTCTGCACCAAGCAGCCTCTCAATGGTTGTGCAAACACTTCCTCAGCCAATCTCCAGCGACGGATATCCCAATAGCGATGCTCTTCGAATGCCAATTCGATGCGGCGTTCGTTGCGAATCACTTCACGCATCTCGTCGCGTGTCATACCTGCTGTAAGTCCATATAGATTGTCATCTCCCGGCTCTATGCCTGCTCGTGCGCGTAGCTTGGTGATGCACTCATACACTTCTCCGTTAGGCTCCTCAAGGTATTCATTGAGTGCCTCAGCATAGTTGAGAAGCACCTCGGCATAGCGCAACACCACCCATAGGTGAAGTGTGCTCTGATAGTCGCTTGTCGATTCGCAGCTGCCCATGAATTTCTTCATATAGTAGCTCGTGCGAGTGTAGAGCGCCGACGAGGTAGGATTATTGGTGCCGCCCTGATAAGTGGCTATCTCCTTAGTGAGCCAACGTGAGCCATTGTGGATAATGGTGTAGTCTAATCGAGGATCACGGTTGTCATACTGTGAATTCACGTTATAGCTATACTTGCTGCTCTCGCCTATCTTCTTGCCGTCGCGCATAGGGAACGACTCCACCAGGTTTTGTGTTGGCAATGTGCGGCCGTTGCCCATACCGTTGCCAGTGAAGCCCAATGGTCCATTGTTATTTTCAATCGATGTGTTGCGCGAACCCTGAACAAACCATATAATTTCAGGGTTAGAACCCACATTATAGAAATCATAGAACACGTTTCTGAAATTACCTGTCAAGTCGAGCACCTTTGAGCCTCGATGACCATAGGTAACGATGATTACCTTAGCTGCGTCGGCAGCAAGACTCCATCGCTCTATGTCAGGACGGGCATAAGCAATAAGCTCATTGCCTGGCTCGATAGGATTTTCGTTATAGAGTTGGCTGGCTGCATACAGTAGCACGCGAGCCTTGAGAGCCAAGCAAGTTTCGAGCGTTGGTGCGTGACCGTAGATGTTGGCATCATCGGTAGGAAGTGCACGCAAGTCCATCTTGATGGCATCTAGTTCCGACACTATGTAATCGATACACTCGGCAAAGCTGTTGCGAGGCAATTCCAAATCGTCGTTGATGTCGAATACCTTGTCGCCCACCAATGGCACGCCGCCATAGCGCTTCACAAGTTCAAAGTAATTAAATGCTCGCAAGAATCGAGCTTCTGCCTTCATCGAAGCATTTAGTGGCACCACCTCGCCTTTGGCATTGGTGTATTTCAAATTGAAGGGCACACGGTCGGCAAAACTGAGAATCGCCCAAAAGCTCTGATGCGCCGAGGGAGATAG
>CALZAF010000217.1 GCA_945612775.1 uncultured bacterium
TCACCAGTTGCATAAAGATCTCACAGATAGTATAGCAGTGAACTGCAAGATCAAGGCACCACAGGGAGCTGCAGATGGCGAATTCGAAATTGAATATGCCTTTGGAGATGAGGAAGATAACTTTGAAAAGTATACCTCTTTGGCATGGGATTCGGAACACGACAATCGCTTGGTGGAAACTACCTCGTTTGAAACACCCGACGGCTCGTCGAAGCACAATACTCACACCTATGTTGAGTGTGACACCAAGATTAAGGTTATATCATCATCGAGCATCAGTGAGGTTAAGGCAGATCAGTATTCAGTGACTGGCGAGAACGGAGCAATTCGTTTTGAGGTTAAGGGAGCTCAAGCAGCAAACGCCATTGTAACAGTGTATGATGCAAAGGGCGTGATTGTAGACGAGAAGGTCGCAAATGCCGAAGTGACTACATTGAAGGCTGCAGAAGGGGTGAATATTGTGTCGATCATCAGCGGAAACAAGCGTTCTGTCGAGAAAGTATTGGTTAAGTAATAGTTTTTTTTGAAATAATAACAATTCTGTATGGGCTGTGGCGTAATGTTTTACGGCGCAGCCTGTTTTTGTGTTTTATTGTATTGAATAATTCTTTTTGAGGGTGTGGATTAGTGGTATTTTATTTCTTGTTCGCTCATATCTAAAAATTGATTATTGAATTGATTGAATAATATAAATGAAGCAATCGGAGAGTAAATATTTGCAAGAGAGTGGTGAAGCTCGTGAATCATCGTTTGCTAAGGAATGCCAAGAGCAAGAAGTGAGGCAGAAGTATAATGAAGTTGATTTGAAGCTGATAGCGCTTATCGATTTTGCGATGAGTGCAGATGATGATATGGAAAAAGGTGAAGAATCTTATAGAAAGTTTATCTCATCATTAGGCGAGAGATAAGAAAAATGGCAAGAGATATGAGGCTGAGAGTATTATTGTTGTTATTGACATTTTTTGGAATAAGCCATTCTCAGGGGCGCTATTTTGTAGATGGATATCATGGAGGAGTATATGGACACTATCCGCTCAAATGGAAGACTCAATTCATAGTGGATAATGTAAAGAAGCATCCTTTATGGCGAATTGGGCTGGAAATAGAGCCCGAGACATGGGATTCTGTAAAGGTGGTAACGCCAGAGGCATATAGAGAGTTTGCTGCTATGCTTGCTGGTAATCAGATAGAGTTTACCAATCCTGCGTATGCACAGCCATATTGTTATAACATATCGGGAGAGAGCATTATTAGGCAATTTCGGTATGGTATCGACAAGATGCACAGCCATTTCCCTGATGTAAAATTTAGCACATATTCGGTGGAAGAACCATGTTTTACGAGTTGCTTGCCAATGATACTAAGTCAATTTGGCTTTAAATATGCATCTCTGAAATGTCCAAATACATGTTGGGGAGGCTATAGTGCGCCATTTGGTGGGGAACTGGTGAATTGGATAGGTCCCGATGGATCTTCGCTGCTAACAGTGCCACGATATGCGTGTGAGAAACTTGAGGAAAATAGTACATGGCAGACTACGGCATGGCATAACTCCGAATCATATTTTGCGGCATGTGAAGAATATGGGATAAAAAATGCTGTGGGGATGTGCTATCAAGATGCGGGTTGGCGCAATGGGCCGTGGTTAAAGCACCCTAAAGACACAAAATATGTGCTATGGACTGATTATTTTGAAAACATTGCCGACCGAGAATCGGTTACTGATTATAAATTTTCGCAGGAAGACGTGCGCGTAAACCTAATGTGGGGCAGTCAAGTGATGCAACGCATAGGTAGAGAGGTGCGTCAAGCTGAAAATGAGTTGGTTATGGCAGAAAAAGTGTGTGCAATAGCCTATTTAGATAGGGGATATGAAGCCGATGCTGCTCAGATAGATGAGGCTTGGCGCACATTGATGTTGTCGCAACATCATGATTCTTGGATAGTGCCATATAACGGGTTGAAATCCTACGGTACATGGGCTGATGCGATAAAGCATTGGACAGATGCATCGATAGATATTGCGCAAAACGCAGTTAGAAATAGCCTGTCGGCGACGCCAGGTGGAGAAATTAGAGTGGTGAACACGCAAGGCATAGCGCGCTGCGAAGTAGTGGCTGTGGTTTTGCCAAAGCGTATGCAAGGTGCCGAAATATCCGTTTCGGACAGGAATGGGCGTAAAGTGGCAAGTGCCCAAGAGGACAATACGCTTTATTTCGAGGCGAAGGTGCCGGCATTTGGGTATACTACCTATAGAATAGAGCAGACTGGGCGGAAATCTGAGTCTCAAAAGGGAAAAATCGTTCATGGCGGGACATATAAGCTTGAGAATGATCAGTATAGCATAACATTCGACCTCGACCGAGGGGGTGTGGTTACGAGTCTTGTGGCTAAGCATTGCGGCAATAGGGAATTTGTGGATAACACAAATGAATATAAGTTTGGTGAACTGCGGGGATATTTTTATGATAGACAACGATTTGAGTCGACTGTGGATAGCAGAGCGCAATTAGAGGTGATATCCGATAATGATTTGCTTAAGCGCGTGAGAATATGTGGCAAAATAGCGGGCCATCCATTTTCAAAGACTATAACACTTGCCAAAGGAGATAGAAAGATAGGAGTGGACTTGACAATAGATTGGAAACACAACGAAGGCATAGGAGAATATAGGGAGAAAAAATGGGCTGACGACCGCCGCTCATATTGCGACGATCGCTATAAGCTTAGTGTAATGTTTCCCACAAATCTGCCGGAAACAGAATTATATAAAAATGCGCCATTTGATGTGTGCAAAAGTACCCAAAACAGCACATTCTTCAACCGTTGGAGTGAAATAAAACACAATGTGATACTCAATTGGGTGGACTTGGTGGCAAAAGATGGCAATTACGGCTTGGCACTGTTCAGTGACCACACCACGTCGTATGGACATGGCGAAGATTATCCGCTCTCGCTCACGGTGCAATATTCGGGAGTGGGATTGTGGGGCAGAAACTATGCCATAACTCAATCCACCGAATTGCACTACGATATTATGCCTCATCGAGGCAAGTGGCAACAGGCAGCTGTGGGTGAGGTAAGCGATGCCATCAACGAGCCTTTGCAGACCGCATGGGTGAGCGATAATAGCCTTAGCGAAAAGAGCTATATGCAATTGCCTAAAGGCATAATGGTGAGCGCAGCCCGCATAGAGAATGGTAAGGTGGTGGTGCGCTTCTACAATGGCTCGGGCTCTACCGGCAAACATCGAATAAAACTGGCAATGCCAGTGGAAGTAGTAGATGAGGTAAATCTGCTTGGAGAAAGAGTGCAG
>CALZAF010000218.1 GCA_945612775.1 uncultured bacterium
GATAACTATGACTAAGAAATTATTAATTTATTCGTTTGTACTCATTGCTGCGATAGCTGTAATGTTTTCGTGTAATCAGATTTCAAAGGCCAATTCGCAAGATGAGTCTGTTTCGATGATGGCTCGAGTGGTGGAGGTATCTGATGGATATCCGGCAGAAGGTGGTATGAATCTTGATGATATAGATGTTTTGACTGACTATGAAATGGCATTTAATGTGGCATATCCTATTCTCAGTCATTGGAGCGCTCATAAGATGGGGAAACATTACCCATATAAGGCTTATCTATACAAGGATTCGGTGTGGATAATTTGCGGTTCTGTTCTCAGTGCCGACGGCAAGCCGGTAGAAGGAGGCGCACCATATATTGAGCTGAGCAAGCACGATGGCCGCGTGTTAAAAATAATTCCCGGCAGCAAATAATGATTCGCGGCTCAGGAGATGAATAGATTGTGGTAAATATTTTCACTATTTTTAAGTGCTATTTCTCGATAATTTGTGATAACTTTGCTATGTCTAATGAAACGAGACACAACATAAAACAACAATAAAATTTTTTATCACAATGAAAGATCTAAAAGGAACAAAGACTGAAGCAAATTTGCAAATAGCATTTGCAGGCGAATCACAAGCTCGCAACAAGTATTCATATTATGCATCTAAGGCTAAGAAGGACGGTTATGTTCAGATAGCAGCCATCTTCGAAGAAACAGCCAACAACGAGAAGGAACACGCAAAGATGTGGTTTAAACTCCTTCATGGCGGAGCAGTTCCATCAACCGAAGAGAACCTCCTCGACGCAGCCGAAGGTGAAAACTACGAATGGACCGACATGTATGCTACCATGGCTAAGGAAGCTCGCGAAGAAGGCTTCGATGAAATAGCAGCAGCATTTGAAGGCGTAGCAGCAATAGAAAAGGAACACGAAGAACGCTACCGCAAGCTTCTTGCCAACGTGAAGGGCAACCTTGTGTTCTCACGCGACGGCGACTGCATCTGGCAATGCACCAACTGCGGCCACATCTGCGTAGGCAAGCAGGCTCCAGAAATCTGCCCAGTGTGCAACCACCCACAGGCTTACTTCCAAATCAAGCCAGAAAACTATTAATGCCGTTGCCAGTAGCGCCCAACAGAGCGCTTTGGCACAGCTTAATCACGACATAGAGGGAGGCAACCTCAACGAAAAATCGGGTTTTTCGTGGGTTGCCCCCTCTTTTTTGCGCCAAAATTTGGCATTTTACCATTTTATTGATACCTTTACCACCGAAAAACATCTATTAATGAGCAACTAAGCACCAAAAATATGGAAAACCACGAACGAATAGAGCGAATTAAGTATTTAATTAAGGAGCTCAACCTCAAGCAACGCGACTTTGCCGAACGCATAGGCATCGACACCAGCAACCTCTCGAAGTATCTGAATGGTAAACTGCCCATCAACGAC
Organism: uncultured bacterium; assembly: GCA_945612775.1. Lineage (GTDB taxonomy): Bacteria > Bacteroidota > Bacteroidia > Bacteroidales > Muribaculaceae > SFTJ01. The sequence goes on from CALZAF010000218.1 coordinate 1,446, forward strand.
TCGTTTGTCAACCGTCTGGTGGTTAACTTGGGCGTGTCGAAGCAATGGGTGCTGCAAGGCACCGACATCCCATTCCCAAAGAATAGCAACATTCCAGCCGCCACAGCCATTCATAGCAGCGATGAGAACCAAAACGGGCTAATAGGCACACCAGTGTATGACATCGACGTGACGGCAGGCGCAGTGCCCCGCTCGTGCCTCTTTGCCGACGACCAGATAGTGGGCTCGATAAACATGCCCGACGTGATAAGCAGCAACTGCCGCGTGGTGCGCGTGAGCGGCAACAGCATGGAGCCGGTGATACACAACGGCGACTATGTGGCTCTGCGCGAACTGAGCAATATGCAGCAGATATTCTGGGGACAAATATATGTGGTGCTGCTCGACGACTATCGCCTGCTTAAGTTTGTGCGACGCCACCCCGACCCGCAGAAGGTGATTCTGCGAAGCGCCAACCCCGACTACGACGACATGGAGATAGAGCGCAGCGACATTCGCGAACTCATGTTGGTGCAGCACATACTCCACCTCGAGTCGCGCATGTAACCCAGCGCATAGGCATCATCATTTTTTTGCATCGGCGATGTTGCTTATAACCGCCATTTTGCGTAATTTTACCGCGGCAAATGCGCCACAATTATCACAATACATTTACCCTGACGATGAACAAGAAATTACTACATATCTTTGCCCTACTTGCCACAGCAGCCACATTGGCTCTCGGCTCGTGCAAGGACGACAGTTTTAGCCTCGAGGCACGCATCGAAGGCCTCGGCGACCAAGAGGTGCAGATAGTGTATGCCACCATCGATGGCGTGCAGAGCCAAAGCGTAACCGCCGTAGAAGACGTGATAAAATACGAAGGCTATGCACCCCAAGTGACCATGGTGAATCTGGTAATGCCCAATGGCATGCCCACCATTCGCACCGTGGCAGTGAATGGCGACAACCTGAAACTTCAAGGCATCCTCGGCAGCCCATATCCCACCAAGGTGAAAGGCGGCGACATTGCCAAAGAATGGCACGGATTTATGAGCGAACACCTCAACGAGGCAGAACGCAACGCCACCGACGGCGCGCTTAACCCCATAATCGCCGAATTTGTGGCAAACAACCCCAACAACGTGCTATCGACCCTGCTCCTGATATATGAGTATGCCCCGCTCTGCAACAACGATATGACCGACAGCCTGCTCAACATCATCAATAGCGAAGCCAAACCGCTCTATATGCTCAGCACCTACAACGCCTTGCGAAACGAACTCAATAAGGCCAACCGCAGCCGCGGGTTCTACCAGTTTACCCTCCCCACCAGCGAAGGCGATTGGGAAACCTTCACTCGCCCCAGCAACGGCTACGCCCTAATCTGGGCATGGAGCATCGATGACCGCGACCGCCGCCACAACGTAGATTCGATAAAGCGACTAAAAGACCTCTACGGAAAACGCTTCGCAGTAAACACCCTCTTTTTAGATGCCGACACCAGCCGCTGGCGAAATCGCATCAAAGCCGACTCCACCACATGGACCCACTACTGGGTTCCCGGCGGACCCAACAACCCAAGCATAAAAAGTCTGGGATTGATACGCACCCCTTACTACCTGCTTATCGACTCCTTCGGCGCAAACCCATATCGAGGCAATTCGCTCGCCGACATCGAGAAGATGATCAACGAGCGCGACAAAGAGAGAAAAAATATCACATTAATTCGATAGAAATATCAGAGAGTCAGCAATTTTTCGATTCTCAGCGAGATAACTTGCCATCAAAAAGTCACAAAAATGCCTTCAGAACCACTTCTGAGGGCATTTTTTGCACCCACAACGCATCACACAGATTTTGAAGCAGATAATTGCCAAAGCCACCG
>CALZAF010000219.1 GCA_945612775.1 uncultured bacterium
GATATTTGTGCTATTATTGATTCGGTTTCTTGGAGTGATAGATATGAGTTGTTGCAGAATACTGCTATGTAGTATTTTTTGCCATTTGGCGTAATTACGAATCCTATATCGTTGATTCCTATAAACTTCCCTTCGATATTTGGACCTGAACCTGTTTTGTGCCCGACTATTGGGGCATTTTCGCCTTTGGGAAGGTGTTTAGGAATACGATTTTCGCCTGTTTGACAGTTTATTAGGCAATCCTTTATCCAAGGCATGCGATATGCTTGCCTTAAAACCATTATAGCATCGTGAGGTGTAGTGAAATTGTCGCTGAAGCGAAGCATCTCTTCGTGCATATCGGCTTCAGTCCAAAGAATCTGAGTATTCGAGACACCGAATCGATGAATATAATCATTAACATAGCTTGTTCCGCCCACGAGGTTAATGAGAATGTCGCAAGCGTTGTTGTCACTCATGTTAAGCGATAGCTTTAGTAGATCGTTTACTGTAAATTCAAGTTTGCTAAGTGCAAGCATAGGACTATAAGTGTCGAGAATCAGCATATCGGGCGAGACATCAACCTTTTGGTTGAGAGATATGTGCCCTGCTTCAACTTCGTGGATTACAGCCATTGCAACGTGCAATTTGTAAACGCTCATCATAGGAAACGCCTTGTCGGCATTGAGCGAATATACGATACTTGAATCATCGGCAATGGCTATGCCCAAATCAACTTTCTGATTAAAGATGATTGAATCGATTTTTTGACGTAATAAGTGCTCGATTTCAGTGTTTTTTGTGGGTTTAGGGCTATTACATGCCGATAGCAGAGCGCTAATAATTATTACGCTTGCTGAAAGATAGTAGTGGAGATTTAATTTCATAATACTTCTGATTTTAGTTTAGCAAAACTAATATATTCATCTTGATTAATGGCAGAATGACATATAAATAATGTTAAAGCGTGAAAAAATGGCGATCGAATGGTTATAAATCAGTATTGATATGCTATGAGTATATCACTATCTTTGTGTGAGAATATTAAAACGAAACATATATGAAAAAGGTATTATTGATTGCAGCAGTCTGTGCGTCGAATCTCGTGTGTTCAGCACAGACGCTTGAAAAGATGCAGTGGTTTAACGAACCAGAGTCGTGGAAGATAAATGGCAATAAATTGACAATGCAAGTACCGGCTCAGACTGATTTTTGGCGAATATCGCACTATGGTTTCACTGTGGATGATGGCCCATTCTTGTATGCTACCTACGGAGGAGAATTTGAGGCAAAGATTAAGATTTCGGGCGATTATACGTCGCGATTCGACCAGGCAGGGCTGATGTTGCGCATCGATAAGGAAAACTATGTGAAATGCGGCATAGAATACGTGGATGGAAAATATAATTTGTCGGCTGTGGTTACGCACCATGTTAGCGATTGGAGTGTGATTACGCTCGACAAGCTCGTTCCGTTTGTGTGGATAAAGGCAGTGCGACGCCTTGATGCAATAGAGATATTCTATTCGTTTGACGACAAAGAGTATGTGCTTATGCGCAATTTGCCGATGCAAGACAATACCCCGATAATGGTTGGTCCAGTGGCTGCAAGTCCTGATGGAAATGGCTTTGAGGCCCGCTTTGAGTCGTTTAAGGTAAAACATTTGCCCGATTTGCGCCGACTCAAATGGCTTGAGAGCAATCATTAAGAAAAAATCAAATTAATCCGAGTTCGGCAGCGCGCTTATAAGCCTCGAAAGAATTGCCAGAATGGAGTTTTTGTAGGATATTTTGGCGGTGACGGTTTACGGTATTGATGCTGATAGAGAGCATCTGGGCAATCTCTTTGCTCAGATGCCCTTTTGCTATGTACTTGAGAATCTCTTTTTCGCGAGGTGAGAGAATGTTAGAATAGTCTTGTTCGGAGAGCAGCTGTGTTTCGCCAGTGGCGAGGTTTACCATTCGACCGCCATGAAAATCGGTGCTGGCGAAAGAGTATAGACAAAGTGCATAATCGATGCTTGATGAACTTTCGCTAAGGTATAAAATACGATGAAGCAACTTGTGGTAAATGTTATTGGCATCTTTCATTCGCAAGATGTTTTCCATTTGCCATGTAAGTTGCTTTTTTCGTTGTTGAAAATAAAGGAATTGCAGTTCGAATAACTGCTTTTCTTCGAGGTCATCGGGATGGATTTTTGATAGAATCTCCTCTTCCCAAATGGTGCCAGTGAAATGGTAAGTTCCTTGTTTGGCAATGCCTAAAGTTTCACCCACGGCGCCATAATAGATGTGGCTAACACCGTTTCGCAAATCGCTGAGAACTGCAATAGCCTGCTCGGTGGTAGCATATACAGCAGCGATTTGACGAAATGCTGGTTCGGAGGTCGGATTATTGCCGAGCTGAAGTACCTCTAATAGCGAATTAAGTTCGGTGTTAATCTTCATATAGTCAGACCGTAGCGTTGTGGATGTGATAACAACAAGATGTCGCTTACTTAGAGCAACAGCACTTGCCCGAGCGTTTAATCTCCACAGTGATGAATTGAGGAATATGGTCGGAAGCAATAGTTCCGTTAATAGCCTTAGCCTCGGTAACTTTCACTTTATCAGCGTTAGCTTTATGAACGAGAATATAGTCGATAAGGTCGGCAGGTTCATCGCTTGGATAAGTAGGTGAAGTGGTTTGGCTGATGATATTGAAAGAGCGGTTAAGAGCATCGATAGTGGCAGAAGGAATCTGCGTATTAAGGTCGCCAGCTAAGAAGAAAGGCTTGTTCCAAAGGGCAGCTTCTTTTTCGATGATAGGAATTGAGAGCTCCTGGTCTTCAGGAGTAAGTGATAGGTGAGTGCAAGCAATCACATAGTCGGCAAATTCTGCAATCAGCAAAGTGCGCTCTTCTTCGCGGCCAGGTAGAGGCACTATCTTGGTGCTGAGAGGGCGAGATTGCGAAAGTATGCCTATGCCATATTTGCCGCCGCCGAATTCGATGGCGGGAGCGTAGGAGGGGTACATTCCAAGCGAGTCGGCGAGTTCGCCAAGGATATATCGCTTATTGCTTCGTCCGGTTACGCTGTCGAGTTCTTGAATGCAAACAATCTCAGGCGCAGCGTTGCGAATGGTGCTGATGGTGCGACGAAGGTCGTTAACATTATCCATGCCGATTCCATTACGCACATTATAAGACATGATGTTAAGCGATCCGCAACAACTTTCAGTTGCGTTGACGAGTAGCGATGAAGTGGCTAAAAATGCTACTGCGATGATGGTTTTAATTGACATAGGTTTTTTT
>CALZAF010000220.1 GCA_945612775.1 uncultured bacterium
AAATCAGTTAGATCCGCGTGAGATAATCTGACCGATGCTTGCTTCTTTCAGAACACTTCTACACCGATTTTCACAATATCGTGGCAATATGTGAAGGTATTTGTGGAGATTCGTGTTTTATCTGTTTCCGCGTGAGATTAAGTGACCGCAGCAGCCGAATCTGCGGGAATTTTTTGTTGTTTTTTGTTGTTTTTTGCCCTTTTTTTGTTGTATTTCGCAAAAAACAACAAAAAACCACGCAAAAAACAACAAGCATATTTTTTGAATCCAATACATTTGCTACACAAAACTGTACATAACTCACAATTATATGAAAAAGACGTTTACTAATCTTTGGCTGTCGCTATGCGTGACAGCAATTGCGGTGATGGGCTTGACACCTATCACTGCCAGTGCCGATACCGGCACCGTATATAAAATTACCTTTGGTGGACGTGGAGAAAGCAAGGTTGTAGATAATGTATTGGTCGAAAACCTTAGCACTGGAGCCAGCGTGGAGTTGCAGGGTCAAGACATCCTGCTCCTCAAGGCTAAGCCAACAGCCATCAATAAGGTAGAAGTGGAGAATGACGGCGATGTGAGCACCGAAGGCGGTATGCTGTCGGTGACTTTGCAGAATCCAAGCGATGTGCAAGTGGATGTTTACGCTCTCGACGGCCGTCTTGCTTGGCAAACTTGCCTCGCTGCATCGTCGAAGGTCACCAGCGTGCCTCTGCCTCCTTTGGCAAGAGGAATGTATGTGGTGCGCGCCACTGCTCCCGGCTTCACCAAGAGCATCAAGTGGCTTAGCTACGGCAATTCATCTTTCACTGTGCCCGACTTCACCGCCGAGGCTAACGATGCAGTGGCAGAAACCGAAGAAGTAGATCCTATCGAGGCGATTAATGCTATGGCTAACGCGCCTAAGGAAGTGGAAATGGACTTCACCAAGGGCGATGTGATTCGATTCACAGGTACTTCGGGCGACATGACCACCATTACCACCAGCTCGCCTCGTTGCAGCCACTCTGTATTCTTCGACTTCTTCAAGTGTCAGGATGCCGACGGCCACAACTATGCCATTGTGCGTGCCGGCGATATGCTCTGGATGGCTGAAGACTTGCGAAAGGTTAATTCACTTGGCATAACCGACGCATCTAACCTTACATCCGACATCCTTAACCAGTTGATTGGCGACAACACAACCGAACTTGTGGCTACCGATGGCGATAAGACTTATTATAGCAAGGCTGCTGCTATCAAAGCCCTCCCAGAAGGTTGGAAACTGCCTACTCAGGGCGAGATTGACTATGTTATCAAAAAGCTCAACGGCGGCAAGTATAGTATCGCAGGCGAATACTTCAAAGGCGACAACAAGGATGGCGTAGATAGCACCTTTATCCGCTTGAACTTGAACGGCCGCTACAACGGCATCGTATGCGACGAAGACAACGCCTACCTGATGACTCGCAGCACCAAGGGCGGCGTGACATTAGCTATGCAGCTGAGCGAAACCGCAAATTCTGTTAACGTAGATGTTTGCCCGGGTTATATGCTCTCTGTGCGCGGCGTGCACTCTGCTCCATCGGCTTACACTGAGATGTTGGAAGATATGAAAGTAGGAACTTCTGACGTAGAAAGCATACCCGCTCCTACTCAATCCGCTATCGAGGATAGGGGTCCATTGGGCAAAACTTACATTATGCACACTGTGCCACAATCTATCGCTTACGACTTCTCCGGTGGCCAGTTCTCCAGTGATAAAGGAGAAAATCGTAGTGGTATCCTTACTAAAGACAGCGAAGGAAATTGGACTCTTGGCGAACGTCGCGATGTTGACTTCTTAAGCGATTTGGATATCGATAATGTTAATGATAAGAATAAGCTTCGCAAGATGGCTGTTTTGAACAATGGTAACGGCACGCAGTATATCCTGGAAATGCAATGGAGCAGACCATTCCGCATTTTTACTGAAAAGTTAGCTAATGAGAACTCCGATGGAAACTTGTCTTATTCATATCAACGCACCGACACCCCTGATGTATTTGGTTTTGGAAACGTATACCTTACCATTGCAGGCGACGCTCAGTCGGGACACGGATTGATTCACGAGAAGGCGGCAAATGAACGATATGGCTTCTCGCTTCCTGCAGTTTATGATTTTGCAGCTCTTCCAAAGTCTATTCTTCCCTACTTCCGATATGATGACGACAACAGAGCAACAGAGACTCGTATGGACTATGTGCAGCGTTGCTTCCAATTGTTTACTGCCGATTTTAATGAAGACGGTGTAGACGAAGTCATTGTGTGCATTGACGGTCAAGTAGATATTTACGACGGTGCTACAATGCTTAATGTTATTAAGGAAGGTGATAGCGAATATTTGAAAGATAACCAATACACAAAGCCATGTTTGCATCACAAGAACTTCAAATTACAGGATGATGGCGTAACAGAATTCGACTGCTCAGCCTATTATCTAAAGAAACCGATGGTGCGATTTGCAATTGGCGATGTGGATGGCGATGGCGTTTCCGACCTCTCAGTGCTACGCGTAGGTGCAGGCGGTGAAGAAGGCAAGGCTAAAATTGAGCTTATGGTCTATGGAGCTGGTGATGTTACGGCTGAGCCTATAGCTTATAGTTGTATCGATTATGATGCCAGCGCGAATACTATATTCAACGATATCAAGATTGGTAACGTGTCGGGAAGCAAATATAATGACATCATTATGCTTTTCCGCAACTACTCGGGTACAGCACTTGCAAAGAAAGGTTATATGTGGCATGCTATGTACGACCCGAACAACACCGAAACCCATCTCAAGATTGACTCAGATAACGTAGGCGAAAATGGAAGTTTCAGAGGTTACGACGGTCATATAGGTAATACCAATATCACATTGGCACACTTCCGTGGCCCGGAATACCCATGCGATATAGTGTGTGGTGCCGACTTGTGGCGATGGAACAGTGAGACTGAAAAAATTGAATTCTGCGATTTCCAAGTGCTGCCATTCACCGACAACACCTTCTGGAGTATCTTTGCCGACAACATCATTGCAGCCGACGTAGATGGACAAGGATATGACAAGCTCTATTACTTCCGCAACTGGGACACTTACGAGAGCAGCAATGGCAACCGACTTATGTTCCAGGGACTATCGGAAACATATTTCGACAGCACAACAGATATAAGTAAATCAACACTGAAACACTATCACAACTTCAACTCCGACCTCCTCAAGTACTGTGAT
>CALZAF010000221.1 GCA_945612775.1 uncultured bacterium
CACAGACGGCCATAGTGAGTGTAGTGCACGTCACGAACCTCGAAACCGGCACGGTCGCGCGAAAGACCACCAGGACCAAGGGCACTCAAACGACGCTTGTGAGTGATTTCTGCCAATGGGTTGGTCTGGTCCATGAATTGCGACAATGCATTGGTACCAAAGAATGTGTTGATAACCGACGATACGGTCTTAGCGTTGATCAAGTCAACTGGCTTGAACACTTCGTTGTCGCGCACATTCATGCGTTCACGAATGGTGCGAGCCATACGGGCAAGACCGATACCGAACTGGTTGAACAATTGTTCGCCTACGGTGCGAACACGGCGGTTGCTCAAGTGGTCGATATCATCCACATCAGTGCGGCTGTTAATCAAGCCGATGAGATACTTAATAATCTCGATGATGTCTTCACGAGTGAGCACACGCACCTCGTCAGGAATAGTAAGATTCAACTTCTTGTTGATGCGGAAACGACCCACATCACCAAGGTCATAACGCTTGTCGCTGAAGAACAAGTTGGTGATAACTTCACGAGCACTTGCTTCGTCGGCAGGCTCTGCGTTACGCAACTGACGATATATATATGTAATAGCCTCTTTTTCGGTGTTACTTGGGTCCTTCTGGAGAGTGTTGAAGATGATTTGGTAATCATTGGTGTTAACATCTTCCTTGTGAACCAAGATCGACGAAGCGCCACAGTCGAGAATGGTTTGAGCCACTTCCTGATCGATTACAGTGTCGCGCTCAACAGCCAATTCGCTGCGCTCTATACTTACCACTTCACCGGTATCCTCATCAACGTAGTCTTCGTTCCATGAGTTAACCACACGAGCAGCAAGTTTGCGGCCAAGAACTTTCTTGAGATTAGTTTTGTTCACCTTAAGCTCTTCAGCGAGGTCGAAAATCTCGATAATATCCTTATCACTTTCAAGACCTATAGCGCGAAGCAATGTGGTAACAGGCAATTTCTTCTTGCGGTCGATGTATGCCCACATCACATTGTTGATATCAGTGGCAAATTCTATCCAAGAGCCACGGAAAGGGATAATACGCGCCGAGTAAAGCTTCGAGCCATTAGCATGCTGACTTTGACCGAAGAACACACCTGGTGAGCGGTGAAGTTGCGACACCACTACGCGTTCAGCACCATTGATTACGAAGGTGCCCTTATCGGTCATATATGGAATGTTGCCCAAATACACGTCCTGGACAGTTGTGTCGAAATCTTCGTGATCTGGGTCAGTACAGAATAGCTTTAGTTTTGCCTTCAAAGGCACACAATAAGTCGCTCCACGACGCAAGCATTCCTCTACCGAGAAGCGTGGTGGATCGATATAATAATCCAGGAATTCAAGCACAAAGTTGTTGCGAGTATCTGCGATAGGGAAATTCTCGGCAAACACCTTGTAGAGTCCCTCATTTTTTCTCTTTTCAGTTGGAGTATCTAACTGCAGAAAATCTCTGAAAGATTGCAATTGCACTTCCAAGAAGTCCGGATATGGTAGCGGATTCTTGACTGAAGCGAAATTAATGCGTTGGTTTTTTGTTGAAACTGACATGAAAAATTAAATTAGGGTGAACTCAAAATTTTTATAGCACAAAAAGGTTAAGAATCGACATATAGAGGATTCTTAACCCATATACCTGAAGATTCAGGCAATATTATTTAAGTTCAACTTCAGCGCCAGCTTCTTCGAGCGACTTCTTCAAGCCTTCAGCTTCAGCCTTAGAAACGCCTTCCTTAAGAACTGATGGACAACCGTCTACCATTTCCTTAGCTTCCTTAAGACCTAGGCCTGTAAGTTCCTTAACCAATTTAACTACTGCAAGCTTGCTTGCACCAGCTGACTTCAAAACTACATCGAATGAGTCCTTTTCTTCAACTGCTGCGCCTTCTGCTGCTGGACCTGCTGCTACTGCTACTGCTGCTGCAGCTGGTTCGATACCATATTCTTCTTTCAAAATTTGAGCAAGTTCGTTAACTTCCTTTACTGTAAGGTTAACTAGTTGTTCTGCAAAAGCTTTCAAATCTGCCATTGTTGTATGATTTAATTTGTTTGTTATTTTTTATTATTCTTTGTTTGATAGAGTTTCAAGGATACCATGAAGCTTGTTTCCGCCCGATTGCAAAGCGCTGATCACGTTCTTAGCAGGAGATTGTAGCAAGCCAACAATGTCGCCGATAAGTTCGTTCTTGCTCTTGATGCTGCAGAGAGCTTCGAGTTGGTCAGCACCCATGTAAACTGATTCTTCTACATATGCTGCCTTCAACAGTGGAAGTCCTGCTTCCTTATTCTTCTTGGTGAATTCCTTAATGAGTTTTGCAGGCGCATTACCAGTGTTGCTAAGCATCAATGATGTTGAGCCCTTCAATGCTTCGTAGAGGCCAGAATAATCGACGTCCGATTCTTCCATTGCCTTCTTTACCAAGGTGTTCTTTACTACCACAAGCTTTACTTCTGCCTTGAAGGCTTCGCGACGCAAAGCACTTGTTAGTTCAGCGTTCAAGCCATTGGTCTGTACCAAATACACTGCGCTGTACTCTTTGAGGAGTTCTGCAATGCTATCTTTGATTATTTGCTTATCTTCTTTCTTCATCTTGTCTTAGTAATTTAATGGTTACTCACTAATAGATTTAGTATCTACCTTGATACCAGGACTCATAGTACTTGAAAGATAAACACTCTTTAGATATGTACCCTTAGCAGTTGTAGGTTTTAGCTTAACCAACATGTCAACGAATGCCTTTGCATTCTCTTGAATCTGTGTTGCGTTGAACGAAACCTTGCCAATTGAGGTATGCACGATACCACCCTTGTCAACCTTAAAGTCTATCTTACCTTGTTTTACTTCTTTTACTGCCTTTGCAACGTCAACGGTTACAGTACCGCTCTTTGGGTTTGGCATCAAGCCACGAGGACCGAGCACACGACCAAGAGCACCTATCTTACCCATGATTGCAGGCTGTGTGATGATTACATCTACGTCAGTCCAGCCGCCCTTTATCTTTTCGATATATTCGTCCAAACCAACATAATCTGCTCCAGCTTCTTTAGCACCGGCTTCTGCATCGGCTGTACACAATACAAGAACGCGTACTTGCTTACCTGTACCGTGAGGCAACGACACTGTGCCACGTACCATTTGATTAGCCTTACGAGGATCTACGCCAAGACGCACATCAATATCAACTGAAGCATCAAACTTAGTGAAAGTTACTTCCTTCACCAATT
>CALZAF010000222.1 GCA_945612775.1 uncultured bacterium
TAGAAGAAGTAGGTAACTCAATGCCTGACTTCTTGGGTTCTATCAATACTTCACTCCGCTGGAAGAACTTCACCTTGAGCGCAAGCTTCGATATGCGCTTCGGTGGTAAGGTTGCTTCTTATGGTTCGCACTACGGTACTGCTTACGGTTACTTGAAGACCTCTTTGGCTGGTCGTGACGCTGCTAATGGTGGTGTACAATGGACATCAGGCTTCGATGGCGTAACTTACAACGATGGTGTTATTCCTGAAGGTGTTATCCTTAAGGGTACTTCTATCACTCAACCCGACGGTTCTTCATATATCGTAGGTGCAGGTGGTGTATCGCCAAATGGTGAGTCTTACCAAGAACTTATCGCTAAGGGTAAGATTGAACCTACTCACGCAAGCTCTTGGATCTATCGTAACAATAGCTGGGGTCAAGCAGTTCTTAATGACAACTGGTTCAAGACTCTCAACTACATCGCATTCCGTGACTTGTCGTTGTCATACTCGTTCGATAAGAATATTGCATCTAAGATACATGCAAAGGGCTTGAATATCACAGCAGCAGCTCACAACTTGGGTTACTTGCTCAACTCAATGCCTAACCACGAAAACCCGGAAGCCGTTGCAGGTACTGAAACTGCTGAGTTCCGTGTTCGTCAGTTCTCAGGTGTTACCACAAGTTTCACTCTCACTCTTAACGCAACATTCTAATATTGTCTAACGGTTTTAATTAATATAAGAATATGAAATTCAATAAAATATTATTAGCGGCAGCAATGACATCGGTGTTGGCTGTGTCGACTTCGAGTTGTTCTGACGACTATGCTGAGTTGAACCAGAACCCTTCGAATGTGTCGAAAGCCGACCCTAAGGGTTTGATGACTCAAGCAATTCTTGAGTTCCAACCAAACGACTACCTCCTTTGGTGGTACAATGTGAACTATCTCACAAGATGGACTCAGATGACTTGTCCTACCGGTAGCTTCACCGAATCATTTACTGAAATGGCTGAAAACGGTGGCCAAGGTGGACAGTATATAGCTACTCTTCGTTATCGCAACGAAATCAAGGCTGCAATCGATAATAGCGGCGAAGAACAATATCGTGGCTATGAAGCTGCTTGTACTATCTTGACCGTTTATCTTGGTCTTTTCGATAGCGACGTTTACGGTGCCCTTCCTTACACCGAAGCTTGCCGCTACAAGACCGATGGTATCCTCGTGCCTAAGTACGATATGGTTAAGGACTTGTATGACACTTGGTTGGGAGAACTCGACAACTGCATCACAGTTCTTCAAAACAAGGACCTCGACTCAAATGCTTCACAAGACCCTGCTTACCAGGGTGACTGGAGCAAGTGGGCTCGCCTTGCCAACTCTTTGAAGCTTAAGATTGCCGTTCGCCTTCTTGCACAAGATAAGAGCCGTGCTCTTGCAATTGCAAAGGCTGTAGCAGAATCGCCTGCCGGTTACATCGACAACCTCGACCAAGACTTCCGCTTCGCTAAGGCTACAAAGGTTAACACAGGTAACAGCGACTACGTTTATGGTACAGGTAACGGTCTTTCAAGCCCGGGTCTTAGCGCTAACGTTGCTAAGTTTATGCTCGGTTCGCTCGACCCACGTGTCCGCTTCATCTACACCAAGAACTCTTATAACTCTAAGGTTGTTCAAGGCTTCATCGATGCTAACAAGTTTGATGATCTTCCTACTTGCGTTAAGGAAGTGGTAGTACGCGACGAAGATGGAAACTTCAAGGAATGGGGTGGCCTCGGCGAACCTTGGGTACGCTACAATGGTCTTCCTGTAGTTATGGATGGTAGCATCAAGGAAGAATATAACGAATACTTCAACTATGGTACTCGCTACAATTTGACAGTTGGCGAAACCACCAAGTCGTACTACCCATTCTCTACAATGTCGGAAGAAATGCGTCGTGGTCGTGTTGACTTCACAGTTCCTACTGTAGGTTCTACTGTTATCCAAGATACCGACGACAATCCATTGTACACTATGTACCTTACCGCTGCTGAAGTTAACTTGTATCTTGCTGAGTTCAAGGCTCTCGGTGCATCACTTCCACAAAGTGCTGAATACTACTACAACCGTGGTGTTCGCTTCTCGGTAGAAACTTACGATGCTCTTGCAGCAGCCAATAAGATACCTTACTACGGTACTACTTACGACTATGATGCTAACGAAAAGGTTATCGACCTTCAAGCCGGTGAAATCGACGCTATGATGGCTACCGAAAACGTTAAGCTCACAGGCTCAGCTGCCGAACAGCTTGAAAAGATTTACTTGCAAGAACTTATCCACTTCTCTTTGATGCCTGACGATCAATTCGTAACAGCTCGTCGCTCGGGTTATCCAAAGATTGGTTCTACATTGTTGCCAATGATTAAGTTCGCTGAAGTTAACTTGGAAGCTATTCCTCGTCGTTTCGAAATCGGTTCGATTTCTCCTACCGACAAGATGAAGGATGTTAAGGCTGAAGCTTACAAGCAACAAGGTTTTAACACCCTTGGTACCGGTCACTCAGGTGGTGCATTCAACAACTCAAGCAGTGCACTTAACACCGAACGTGTATGGCAAGACATTCCTGCTCCACAATGGGGTACTCCTGCCAACTAATAAGCAATCAGTGTAACTGAATAAATATTTATGGGCGTCTCAATTATTTGGGGCGCCCATTTTTAATTATTTTAATATCAATTTTTGTGGGTTAATTGCTTTAATAGTATTACTTTTGTGAAGCAGAAACAATAACTACACCGACTAATGATATGAGAAAGTTTTTATTACTAATTGCACTGATGGTGTGTGCCACCGGCGTGGCGCAGCAGTTTAAGCGCGTCTATTTCTTCGACAACTTTACCGATGCGCTTGTGCTCTACAAGACAGGGCAAAAATACACTCTCAAGATGAATTATGATGCCAACAATCAAGTGATGCTCTATATGCAAGGCGATGTGATGATGGAGCTTACCAATCCCTATCAGGTGGACACCATCTACATTGCCGAACGCAAGATGGTGTATCGCGAAAGCCGCTTCTGCGAGGTGGTTCATGTGAATAATGGCAAGGAGGTGCTTATAGGTTGGCAGATAAAGCAGACCTACGGCGGCCGTACAGGCGCTTTCGGATTGCCAACTCAGGCGCAAGTGATAAAGCTTCGCGCTGTTGACCTGATAGGTCCCGAACACGGCCACAATATGAATGCCGGCATGGAAGCA
>CALZAF010000223.1 GCA_945612775.1 uncultured bacterium
GTTATGTGAAAATCGGTGTTATCTGTGGTTTTTGTTTAGGCGTTAATGTGAAAATTGGTGTTATCTGTGGTTTTGTTTGTGGCGTTAATGTGTAATCGGTGTTTGTGGGGATAAACTTTGGTATTTCGGTCAAAATCTTGTATTTTTGCAAATTGAATAAGTGTGATAATGCGGCGATGAGGGGCTTTTGGGTGCCTTGTGGTTGCGTGGGATAGGAAAAAGGGATAAAATAAAAAGATAGAAATAAAGCGATGAAGATATTCACAACCAGGGAAATACGGGAAATCGACCGCTACACCATAGAGCATGAAGGGGTGGCAGCGCTTGAGCTGATGAACCGAGCCGCTACGGCAGTGGCTCTTGAGGTGATGGCGCGCTTTATGCCTACTAAGAGGATAGTAATCTTTGCGGGTCCGGGCAACAATGGAGGCGATGCCCTGTTGGTGGCGAGGAAGCTCTATGAGCAAGGCTATCGCCCGGAGGTGATACTCTTCAATGTACGCACAAAGCAACTTTCGGATTCGTGCGAGGTGTGCCGCAATTATCTGCTTGAGATGGATAATGTGCAGTTTACGGAGGTGGTGAGCACTTATACGCCGCCCGAACTCGGCCGCGACGATGTGGTGATTGACGGACTGTTCGGCACAGGGCTTCGCACGCCCATCAATTCCGGCTTTGCATCGCTGATACGCTATATCAGCGATTCGGAGGCGTTTGTCATATCGATAGATGTGCCGTCGGGGATGTGCGGCGAGTGGAACAGTGGCACTCCGCGCAACAATATTATGCGAGCCAACCTCACGTTGGCGTTTCAGTTCGAACGATTGGCGTTCTCGTTTGAGGAGAATGCCGACTATATAGGCGAGGTTAAGGTGATAGACATCGAGTTGAGCGAGGAAGCGCAGCGTCGCACAAGCAGCGACTTCTATCGCATCGAGATGAACGATGTTCGCCAGATGATAAAGCCTCGCAAGCCTTTTAGCAATAAATATAGTGTGGGTACACTGTATATGATAGCCGGCAGCTACGGCATGATGGGCGCGGCAGTGCTTGCCGCCCGCAGCGCAATGCGTGCCGGGGCAGGTTTGCTCACGGTGCATGCGCCGATGTGCGGATTCAACCCCATGCAGTGCGGCGTGCCCGAAGCGCTCTTTGAGGCAGATGCCAATGAATATATCACCACCAACGTGGATGTGCGTCGCAAGTATTCGGCGCTCGCCATAGGTCCCGGCATCGGCACTAACGACGATACGGTGGCGGCGGTGGATATGTTCTTGAAGAAGGCCAATCAGCCAGTGGTGATAGATGCCGATGCGCTCAACTGCATAGCCAAGCGTCCGATATTGCTCAAGAGCATACCTCACGGGTCGGTGCTGACGCCCCATGCAGGCGAGTTCGACCGCCTGTTCGGTCAGCACGGCACACACGAGGAGCGGTTGGTTAAGGCCATCGAGGTGGCAAAGCTCTACGGGTTGACCATAGTGCTCAAGGGTCACAACACTATGACGGTGCGCAGCGACGGCAAGGTGTATGTCAACAGCAGCGGCAATGCCGGCATGGCAACGGCAGGCAGCGGCGATGTGCTCACCGGCATGATAGGTTCGCTGATGGCGCAAGGCTATTCGCCCGACTGGGCGGCAGTGATGGGCGTCTATGTTCACGGATTGGCGGGCGATATGGCAGCAGCCGAGCACGGCGAGATGGGCTTGACGGCAAGCGACATAGTGAACAACATAGGCAAAGCCATAAAGCGCATAATGGCATAACTCCATGAGGGGCAAAAAGTAGATATAGAAAATTATAAAACCGATAGATATGATGAAAAAATTCAGTGCAGCAATAATTATGGCGATTGCAGCCATGATGTGGCAGCCGATGAGCGCACAGGACACGCAGCGCTTCACTGCCGGAAAGCATAATGAATATGGGCTGACCTATTCGTTGCCTACCACGCACCTACGCATAGTGGTGGAGGCGGAGCGAACAGTGTATAAGGCTGGACCTTACTATAAATATGCCAAGAAATATCTCGGCACTACCGATGTGATAACTAAGGACTCGCAGGAGTGGACCTTGAAGAACGTGGATGTGTGGACCTACGGCGTGCCCAATCCCGACAAGGAATACTTGATGCAGTTTAAGAACGCCAACAATGTGTATGTGATGAAGAGCGAGGACGGATTGCTGCTATCGGTGAACTCCGAGAATGTGACGTCGCCGAAGCTGATTCGCAAGGCTGTGGAGGAGACCGAATCGGTGCTCGAGGACAATGGCTACGCCAAGGCATTGTCGGGCGAACTCCTGACAAGCGAATCTACAGCTAAACGCGCCCAGATAGCTGCTCAGCAGATATATAACATACG
The DNA here is from genome assembly GCA_945612775.1 of uncultured bacterium. Taxonomy (GTDB): domain Bacteria; phylum Bacteroidota; class Bacteroidia; order Bacteroidales; family Muribaculaceae; genus SFTJ01. The sequence continues at coordinate 2,364 of CALZAF010000223.1, forward strand.
TGAAAGCCGCACTAACTATGCCCTTGGCGAGGCCGACCAGATGCCTCCCGATGGTGATGCTATGAAGCTGATTCTCAATCAACTCGACGAGCAGGAAGCGGCATTGACGGCGCTATTCCTCGGCACTAAGCAGACAAGCACTTGCGTGAAGGTGTATGACTACGTGCCCGATTCGCTCGATGTGAACAACTCGGTGGTGATGCGCATCAGCGACTTCGAGGGCATGGTGGACAGTGATAACCTGAGCGGCGAACCGCTTTATCTGACGATGAAGGTGGTGGAGCGCGGCGAGTTGCCGGTAGATGATAAGGGTGTGGCAAAACGAGTTCCAAAGGGCGCTGTGGTGTATTGCATGCCCGGCAAGGCACGATTCACGTTTACCTACGGCGGCAAGAAGGTGGCAGAGCAAACGTTCGACGTATCGCAGTTGGGCGTGGAATTTGGACTCGATCCTAAGCTGTTTTCAAATAAAAAAGCGCCATCGTTCGTGAAGTTCTACCCCGAAACTGGAGGCGTGATGGAGATTGGCGCGGCGCAGCAATAGAGGCGTAGAGGCCTAAGGCAAGCCCAATGGCCCCCCTCTTTCCCAAGCCCCCCTCGGTCCCCCCCCAAAGGGGGGAGGTAGGATGTGGGGCGCGGTTTTTTATGTCATAACACGGATTTTCACGGATGGGTAGTGGGAATCTGTGTTTTTTTTGTGGAAATTGGTGCTTTTAAGCCGGAAAAGTTGGAAAAGTGTAGTTTTTAGGGCCGAAAAAGGATGGAAAAGTGTAGTTGCTGCTTCTAACACGGATTTTCACAAGGTTTTTTTGAGGCACGGATTGGCACGAAGTTTTGTGAGGGCTAATCTGCTATT
>CALZAF010000224.1 GCA_945612775.1 uncultured bacterium
TCTTTATACGTATTGAGGCGATAGATAGGCTGATTGTTTTCATCAACTCGCTTCGAATCCACCACAAGTGGCTTGCTGGCTGCCGAGGTCACAAACTTCGAGCATCCCCACGAGTCGTTGAGCAGATTTGCAAGGTTGTTGATGTCGAGGTTAAGCTGCAGCGCATTTACGCTACGGCCTACCTTAACCTTAAATTCTTGCTCAAAGCGCAAATCCACGCGGTTAAACCATGGATTAAATGCACCGAAAGCCTTTGCATATTCGCCTTTATGCTTTTTTAGATATGGGTCTTGGTTTAGGAATGTCCAGAATGCTTCACTCTGCTGTTCGGGAGTGAAAGTCACGCCATTAACCTTGTTTTCCACAAACTTGATTTCATCTTTTGTCTTAGGAATGTAAATCAAATCGTTGCCTACGCCGTCGTTATTCAAATCACCGCTGTAGGTGACGCTGTAAGAGCCGTTTCGGCGGCCTTGATAGAATAGCGAGATGCGCGATTTCATCATATCCTTTGCATAATTGATGCTATATGAAGCCGATGCTATAACACGGTGAGGAGTATATACATATCGTGCATTCGAGAGTTCTTGATAATTGTAACCATTCACCGTTGGCAAGTTTGTCATGGTGTTTTCCACTTGGTTACTTTGATTGCTGTTGAGAGTCTTCGAAAGTGTGTAGGTATAGGCAGCCATAAGGTCGAGATTTTTCACTGGTGTGAGAGTGAGTTTCGACATCAAGGTAGCCGAATAGCCTTTCGATGTGTTGGTCATCACATAGGCGTAGCCATTATCCTGAAGGATTCGCTTCTGGGTGGCTCCCGGATAGTAGTAGCGATTGTCTGGACCATTAAAACGGCGCGATTCCACCTTTTCGCGGTCGATATTTACATCGCGCACTGTGATGGCTTCGATATCCTTAACGTATGTGCCTTCTAAGGTGAGGAGGTTCTTGAATGGCAATGGCATCTTCCAGTCGAACGCCAATGTGCTCTTCCACACTTGTGGCATCTTGAAATTGCGGTCGATGGTAACTATATTCGACACCGCGCCTGGTGTGGTTGGGAACAGTTTTTTTAGGTTGTCGGGCAGGTTGGGCACCACCTCGGCAAGCACTTGCTGTGGTGTGCGCACTCCGCCTGCCAAGTATTTCAGCAATTCGTGGTTTGCGTTAGTGATTTTCACTGTGGTCTGAAGCATTCCCGAACCTTCTTGCATTTTGCTCAAATAGATGAATGGAAACCGTCCAGTGAATATACCCGTACCGCCACGCATGCGCAGGCTACCATCTTCCACAAGGTCGTAATTAAAGCCCAGTCGTGGCGAGAACAGAGGCACCGACTTTGGCCAATAACCAGTATTGACCTTTTCGCCATTGAAGTCGAGTTGTGCCACCGAAGGATTCTCGTAGCGGTCGTTAACATACATAGGCAAATCCATTCGCACACCATAAAGCAGGCGCAATCGCGGATTAACGCTCCACTCATCTTGCGCATACACCGAAAGGCGGTTGTATGTGATGTCGCTGAGCGCGCGTTCTTTGCCTGTTAGCGACCAGCACATGGCGAATGCCACTGGAGCCTTCTTCTCTACGAAATCTTCATACGATGCATAGCGATAATAGCCAGCCCCATATTTCATATAGCAGTTAGATGCTATTGTCGATTCAAAGCCTGCGCCGAAAGTAAGGAAGTGATCGGCTACCGAGAGCGTAAAGTTATCTGCAATATTATAACTTTTCTCGTTTATGCCGTTATTCTTGGCGTGAACGTCATACCCGGCACTCATAAAACCATGATTCTTGTTGTCGCCGTCATACACCTTCATTATCTCGATTGTTGGGAAATCGGCATCGCAAGTGCGGTTGTTGGCGTCGTTGAAGGTGAAACTTGCACGAAGTTTGTTATTCATATTGTCGCCAATCTGGCTATTAAGTTCTGCTGCAAGTGAATATACGTTATCCACCTTCTTATACACAGAGCCACGGAATGTCATGGCAAGCATGCTCTGAGGAGTATCGGAGATGCCCATACCCGTGGCTGAAAACGACATATCCTTCACGCCATTGGCTTGAGTGTAACGAACCATCAAGTGGTGCTGATTTGATATATTCCAATCGATGCGCGCCATTGTGCGGAAAAAGCGGTTGTCGCCATTGAAATCGGTGTAAGAACCGGGATCCCATCCATACATACTCTTTAGGTCGCTTGCAAAGCGGTTCATATCGTCGGCAGTAACGCGCGACACGAAGTCCTTGCCGTTTTCCTTACCGTCGGCCGATAGTTTCCAGTTGTAGATTGGTCGTGGAGTATTCTCATATTCAGCCGAAACGAAGAAGAATAGTTTATCCTTCACAATCGGTCCGCCCAGGGTGAGTCCGAAGTAATTGCGACGGTCTTTAGCTCGGTCGCCGAGGTCGTAGCCATCCACGCTATTTCCTCGAAAATTCTCGTTCTTGATAAATGTGTATGCCGAACCTTTGAACTTATTGCTACCGCGTTTGGTAACTGCGTTAACGCTTGCGCCAACGAAGTTGCTGTTCTTAACATCGAATGCCGAGTTCACTATCTGAATTTCTTCGATGGCATCGAACGAAAAAGGGGTGCTGCCACCGCCTGGCATCTTCTCGCGGTCGAGTCCGAGGTTGGCATTGAAGTTTGCACCATCAATGCTATAGTTACTCATGCCGGCATCTCGTCCACCAAATGCTCCGTTGCCCGTATAATATGGCGACAGTTCGAGTATTTCCTCTATTTTTCGGTCTATCGTGGAGATGGTGGTTATATCTTTAGCTGTGATGTGGTCTGAAGCACCCGTTTTACGCATACTTGCCGAGCCGTCCACCACCACATCTTGCAGTGTATTGCCTTGCTTTAGTTGCACATCGCATGAATAAACTTCACCGAGGCTTATGCGGTCGATTTTCACCACGCTTTTGGCGTGTCCCAAGTAAGAAATCTCAAGTCGATATGGTCCGCCTGGCTGAAGTCCATCGATGCGATAAATACCTTTTGAGTTTGAAACAGCTGTGTAGGTTGTCCCCGATTCAATATGAGTGAGCTTCACTATAGCTCCAGGAAGCGTTTCTTCTATATTTGAAGTGGTACCTGTTATAGATGACGTAGTAATTTGTGCAAATGCATCTATCGACGCAATTGTGAGCACAATAATGGCAAAAAGAGTTCTTGTAATTCTAAAAAAT
>CALZAF010000225.1 GCA_945612775.1 uncultured bacterium
TGTGTGAGAAGTGGCGCTTTTCGGTAATCTTTATAGCCACGAGCTTTATCACTATGTTCATTGGCGTGAATCCGTAGCCGTAGGTGTCGCAAGTGATGTGGGTGCCGATGCCGTAGCTGTCGATGCAGCGATCCTTCACCTGATTGTGTATGCTTATGGCGCGGTCGGTGTCGAGGGCGTTGCTGAAGATTATCTGCTTGGTACGATAGTCAACGCCGAGTTCGGCGTATTTCTCTTGAATCTTCTTCACTTGCTCCAGTTCGTCGCCGCTATCGATGCGCAGTCCGGCAAACACGCGAGCAAAGTGCTCCGAGAAGTTGTCGGCAAATGCCTTGAATCCGAATGTGTCGTAGAGATAGATGCCCAGCGAACCTATATAGGTCTTTTGCCACATGTCCATGGCGATGTTGTTGGCCTCTTGAGGTCCGAACATTCCGGCTATTCCGGCTATCCATTCGTGAGCCATGGTGCCCACCGGGGTGAGGTTGTGCTTCATGGCGAGATACACATTGCTGGTGCCCACAAATTTTCCGGTTGGCACTTCCTTGCCAGCCTTGACGAATGCTCTGATGGCAGTCTCCTCGGCTTCGAGCGACAGGCGGCGGCGAGTGCCGAAATCGGTCACCACAAGTCCGGCTTCGAGCATGCGCACTGCCTTTCGGTAACTTAGGTCGAAATAGTCGGCCATATCCACCTTGGCAAGGTTGCCGGTCATGGCATGATGCAGCTCGGAGATGATGGCAAGAATCTGCACCTCGAGCAGCACAGTCTGATGCCAATAGCCTTCGATTTCCACGCTGAGATGTCCCTCGGCGTCTTGATCCACTTTCACCCAACTTGAATCGTAGCGGAAGCCACGCAGATAGGTGTAGAACCAAGTGGGCAGATAATAGCACTTGCTGCTCATAAATTCTTCTTCTTCGCGAGTGAAGCGCAAATCCTCGAGATATTTTATTTGGCGCTTGAGTTCTTCGCCAAATCCGGCTGGATATTTAGTCCCGTTGCGGTCCACAAACTGATATTTCACCACGGCGCGTGGAAAACAGTTTACTATAGCGCAGCACATGGTGAGTTTATAGAGGTCGGTGTCGGTGAAATGAGTTATTATAGGTCTCATTGCATTTACGGTATTTGTTAGTTGTTGTGTTCTTTTCTGGCGATTGACATCGTCGTGCCAAAGTTATAAAAATTATTTCAAATTGAAACCAACTCCCACGAAAATGCTACGCAGAATATTATAAAAGCGATTATGGAAATATGATTCATTAGCATTGTTTTTTGCATCAGATTTGGAATTTTTGTCGATTTTTTTTTACTTTTTATCGGTTATTTCGTCTTTTATAAAAAAGAAAGAATGACATTAACCCAATTTGAACATATTGCATCGGAGTTGAGGATGAAACTGTTATCGTTGTCCTTAGCATATTTTGCATCGTTGCCAGAGCCAAGCGACGAGGCGGAAGATGTGGTGCAAGATGTGCTTTTGAAGTTGTGGAGTGAACGAGAGAGGCTTGATAAAATAGACAATATTGAGGCATGGGCTGTGGCAATTGCCAAAAATATGTGTGTCTCTCGCTTGCGCTGGTTGTCCTGCCACTCTACAGTTCAAATTGCTGACTACGGAATCGCTACTGATGGCGGCGATGCATCGCGCAATGTTGAAGCGCAAGAGCGTGCCGACATGTTGCGTACCCTATTTGGCGCTTTGCCAAAAAATACCCGTAAGATTATGTGGCTTCGAACAGTTAAGGAGTTGTCGCTTGATGAAATTGCTGTGTTAACCGGTAGGCCAAAGACAAGCATTAAATCGACAATTTCGATGGCACGAAGAATAATGTATGAAAAACTAAAAGAAATGGAATGATGTGCGAGTTAGACAATAAGGAAATCCGAAAAGAAATGCTGATGCGATATTTAGATGCTGAAACTACGGTTGCGGAAGAAAGAGCTTTGGTTGAGTATTTTATGCAGCATAACCCTGACGCCGAAGAGAGTGCCTTGGCGGCAATGATAGTTGCTGAAAGCACTATCAGCAGAGTAGGCTTCGAAGAAAATTCTGCCAATACAGGTGCAGTTAATCATAATAGATGGGCACGATATTGGTGGGCTGGAGTGGCGGCAGTAATTGCTGTGGTTGTGACGTGTTTTGTATGCATTAACCGTGGCAATTCTGTGGACGGAAATGCCGAAAATGCAACGATTGCCTCGAATAATGAGAGCCCACTCATAATCGACAACAAAGATTCGAAACCTCAATCGATGCCATCTATAAGCGCAAAAGCCGAAGGCATAAAAGAAGAATTGAGAATGCCTAAATGCGAGTCGCAGCAATTGCCTGAGAAGCCGCATCGAGTAGTAGATGAAATATTGGCAGTGCTTGATGTAGGCGATGATGCATTGGTGAGTTGCGATATAGCGATGAAAGGCGATGGAGCATTGGTGACTAAAGTGTTTGCAAAGGGAGAGAAGCGAACCTATTTGTTGACATTCGACAAAGATGGCGAATATGATTTGATTGCTTTGAACCAATGATAAATAGAATAATTTGTTTTACCAATTAATTATATGCAATTATGAAAAGATTTTTATTTTTGATTCTTGTTTGGCTATGCGCACAGTCGCTTTATGCCGCTCAAGACGTTTTCGTGGTTAACGGAACTGAAGTGAAAGATTTTACAGGGCAAGAACTTGTGGGAAAAACTGTGGCAAAATACCGAATAGAGACCACGGATGGCAAGGTGATTCATCACATCGATTTGGTGGAAAACGAGAAGATTGTGCTGATAGACCCCCAAGCCGAGAAGAAATTAAAATTGCGTGGCTCTGAGCAGGGTGTAGGTGGAACCGGCAAATTAAACAAGCCAATGGTGGTTATCGACGGGAAAACTTCTACGCAGGAGGATCTTGGAAAACTATCACCTTCGGAGATTTCTAACATTACGGTGCTTAAAAATGAGACGGCAATAAAGGAATATGGTCAGGAGGCTGCAAATGGCGTAATTGTTGTGGTGACGAAGAAAGCAGCCGATTCTAAGGAGTAAAATGGTATAACAATACCGTTATAAAACAAAATAATGGAAGCTGAAAAAGCTTCCATTTATTGTTTTTTTGTGGGTGGGGCAGACGCCAGGGCCCTGTTCGTACAATAGAAAAGCGAATCCGTAGTCTCGTAATCTATCGGTCTTATCCA
>CALZAF010000226.1 GCA_945612775.1 uncultured bacterium
TGACATCACAGGCAATAAGAAGTATTATAACTATAATCTCGCCCTGCGCAACTAACGAAAAATAGCACCGTAACAAGATACCGAGAGCCCGATTTGCCGCAAGCACAGCGAAGATTCGGGCTCTCGCTGCGTTTGGCATTGGAGCCAAATGCCGGTGACGTGGAAACAGTAGTTGGATTGGTTAATGGCTCAGTCGTAGTTAGTGCAGAAAACCAGTGTGTTCAATTGTGTAAATTTGTGTATCAATTGTGTAGATTTGTGTTTATAATACCGACTGCAATCATCGTGCATACTTACAGGGAGGCTGATTTATGAATAGTAGCATAGAAATCAGTGCTATAAGTAGTTGTTTCGATATAACAGGCAAATCTGCTTCAATATGCACATGATTGGCTATAGAGCGTAATGTTTAACTCGAATAACACATATTTACATAATGACGCATGACAAAGGGGGGTATCTTACTCTGCATTTTGTTGTCATATAAGTGCTTTCCAAATGGTAGCGTTATTCTTAACTTTTGTGGGTTTCTCAGTCTTCAGTAAAGGTGATGGTTGGGGCATTTTTTGATGTTCTCTTTGTCGATTGGGATGATTGCGATTTTTGATGCTTTTGTTGTGGTTGAGAATAATGCATTGATAATTAGCGATATATTGAAGTTTTTGTCCAAAATCGGCATCTAAAATATGTTAAATCTGTCCAAAATTGGCATCGAAAAGTGTGTGTGCGGATTTTTTTGCTCATTGTGGCGGATTTTTGTAAATTTGCGAGATGTTTTCTGATAAGTAAAAAAAATTTAGTTATGGAAAGAAGTGAAATACCTGTGTTGCTGCTCACTGGATATCTTGGCAGCGGCAAGACTACATTGGTAAACCGAATCTTGAACAATCGTCGAGGCATACGCTTTGCGGTGATTGTTAACGACATAGGCGAGGTGAATATCGATGCCGACCTGATACAGCGCGGCGGCATCGTTGGAGCTAAGGACGATAGCCTTGTGGCTCTGCAGAACGGTTGTATTTGTTGCACCTTGAAGATGGATCTCGTGCAGCAGTTGAGCGACATAGCCTCGATGGGCAAGTTCGACTATATCGTAATCGAGGCGAGCGGAATATGCGAGCCGGCGCCTATTGCGCAGACCATCTACACCATTCCTGCGCTCGGTCCGGAATATATACAGGACTGCATGCCGCGCCTCGACTGCATCTGCACCGTGGTCGATGCCCTTCGTCTGAAGGACGAATTCCAGTGCGGCAACGATTTGATGCGCAAGAACATCGACGAGGAAGATATCGAAAATCTTGTGATTCAGCAGATTGAGTTCTGCAATATCGTTTTGCTCAACAAGGCTTCGATGGTGGAGCCAGCCGAACTCGAACGTATTCGCCAGATAGTGCGCGCACTGCAGCCTAAGGCTGAAATCATAGAGTGCGACTACGGTGATGTGGATCTTGATAAACTCGTGAATACCGGCAAATTCGATTTCGAAGAAGTGGCAACATCAGCCACATGGGTTCATGAAATAGAGGGCGTTCACGATGAGGACGATGACGATGATGATGACGATGAGCATCACCACCACGATGAAGACGATGATGACCACGAGCATCACCACCACCACGATGAAGACGACGATGATGATCATGAATATGAACACCACCACCACGATGAAGACGATGACGATGATGATCACGAGCATGAGCACCACCATCATCACCATCACCACCACCATCATCACGATGAGGGCGAAGCTGAGGAATATGGCATTGGCACATACGTATATTACAACCGCCGACCTATGGACATCAGCCTATTCGACTATTTTGTGGCGCGCAAATGGCCTAAGGGCATTATCAGAGCCAAGGGTATATGCTATTTCAAGACCGAGCCAGCCATCTGCTATCTGTTTGAACAGGCTGGCAAGCAGGTCTCGCTCAGCAATGCCGGACAATGGTATGCTACTATGCCCGAAGATGAATTGCGCCCATTGCTTGCTACCGACGCCACTCTGCGCCGCGACTGGGACGACACTTATGGCGACCGTCAGCAGAAGTTGGTGTTTATAGGTCAGCATCTCGACAAGGAAGCCATCAAGAAAGCCCTCGACGACTGCCTTGTGGACCTATAATTGCCTAAATAGCGACATAATATATACATTAAAAGGCTTCTCGCAGCGCGGGAAGCCTTTTTTATGGTATTTCGGCGATAATATCAGCGATGAACGGTGATGGTGTATTCGGCGGCGAAATGCTTGCCTGGTTCAAGGTGATTCATCCATGCGCGCGAAGCGAAGTCGCCCTCATAGTGCATATAGTCGCAGCGGCCGTACCATGGCTCGATGCACACGAATGGACATTCGGGATGAGCCTTAACAGGTGCCCAAAGAGCCACCAGCGGAGCATCGAAATCCACGCTGATATATGGCTTATGCTCTTTGTCGAGAATCGACACTCGGTGTAGTTGCCCGTTTTCGAAGATATAAGTGTCGGGGCCGAAAGCGTTAGGGGTTATGGCGAGAGTTTTGCCGCAGTCGGGCTCAAATAGGTGAGCGCCAGTCTCGGCGCAGCCCTTTTCGCCTGGTCGGCAATAGTAGAGTTCGCCCTGGTTGTCGAAGTCGAAGTATCCGTTAGCGCCCCGGTTGTTGGCGTCGAAATCGGGCAGCACAAATGCCGGGTGAGCGCCTATCTGGAAGTGCATCAGCTGGTTGCCAGTGTTCTCCACATCCCATTTCACTATCACTTTTTCACCGTCGAGTTCATATCCCAAGCGCAAGCGGAAAGGGTAGGGGTATTTGACAAGGGTTTCCTCGTTGCTATCGAGCACCCACCAAGCCTCGGTGTCGGTTTGGCTTTCGAGAGTGAAATCCATGTCGCGGGCAAATCCGTGCTGAGGGAGCGAATATTCGCGGTTGAGCACACGGTAGCGGTTTTCCCACACGCGACCCACAATAGGGAAAAGCACAGGCGAGTGACGTGCCCAGATGCTCGGGTCGGCTTGCCATAGGTGTTCGATACCGTTCTTGATGATGCTGCATAGCTCAGCGCCGTGGCGCTTTATGCTAATGGTGAGAGTGGAATTAGATAGTGTTATCATATTTCGATGTTTAGGTTTTTGTTATTATCTATGCGAAATTCAAAATTAATAAAATATGTTGATAGAGCAGCCCAAAAGACAAAAAATATTTTTAT
>CALZAF010000227.1 GCA_945612775.1 uncultured bacterium
TTGGTAGAAGGAGATATCGAAGAAAAATTGCTGTGGATAGTGAATAATAAGCATCTTCTGCCGAAACTAAGCCGAATGAGCCGCGAGTTTGTGGTAAAACACAACGATAGCGAGAAGGTGGCTCAGCGGCACCTTGATTTCTGGAATAAGGTGCTGAGGAATAAGGAAATGCGATAAACCTAAGCGCGGTTACGAAAAATAATATTTAAATTCCTTACGGGCATATCGGGCACCGCGAAGAATATGGTGCAAAGCGAAGAAGAAATTAGCGTTTGAAGCGCGGCTCATGCGCCAAGCCTTGAGCACATAGCGGAGATATCGCGTAGGATTCTGGTAGGCAACGCGAATATAGGCGCCTTGCGACATAATAGTTCCCGGCGATTGGATAGGCGTTATTCCGGTGGAAATGTGATTGTGAGTTACTATGGTTTTAGGGAAGAATTGGCAATTTAGTCCGCGAATAACGGCTTCGAGCGCGAAAAAACTATCTTCGGCAGCTTGCAATACGGGAGCGCCCGGACCGGTTAATTCGTTGAATAGCACCCGAGGTGCCACAGTGCTGCGTCGGAATGCAATCTCAATGGCAGAGACATAGTAGTTTTTGGCAGGAGTGGCAAGATTAAACGGCGTGTCGGGGAAACACTTCTTCTCATATATCGAATCGGAGCGGAAAGTGGCAACATCGAGCGCAGGATTAGCCTCGAAAGTATCCAAAATAGTGCTGAAAGTGGTTTCGTTATACTCCACATCGTCGTCGGCAACGAGGCAGATGTCGGCGGTAGAGTGCTTAATGGCGTGATTGCGGTTGCGGCTGGTGCCTCTGCCCTGCAATGTAAGCAAAGTAACATCGTCGCGCACAAGGGCTTGCGGCATCTCGCAATCATAGCCGTCTTGCTGCCAACATACCACATAGCGCACATCGCGGCGAGGCGGAAGCAGAACGGCAGGAACGTTGTGTATGCGTTCGTTGATGGTGCTAATCAGAACATCGAGGGTAGTCATAGGCTCAATCGTAGATAATGCTTTTTGTATTTTGGGTTGCAAGCGCGAATTTTAGCATAGGCGCGTTTAGGCAAAGGTACAAAATTATGGGTAAAATGAGGTGCGTAGAACTAAAAAACTTTGGTCAGAGGAGACGAGTGGCATATAAAATAAGGGCTTTAGGCTATGCGGTACAGCATATTTTTCTAAAATGGTTTTTGTTTTTAACATTTAAAGGGATTAACTTTGTAGTCAGGACGCGTCGTGGCTAATTGCATCGCGTCGCAAAAGAAATGATAAGTAATAAAACTTGAATTATATAGATATGACAGCAAGACAACTTCTTAAGATAGAGAAACTTATAGCATTGGTGCTGGTGTTGATTAATCTGGTGCTGCTGGTGCTCGGCATCGTGACCGGGGTGAGCATCATAGGGCCAGCCATAGGACTTGTGGTAATGGCGGTGCTATATGTGATACTGGTGATTCAAGAGAAGAAACTTAACGGCAAGTAGAGGGTTATGGCAGAAACGATGCAGTGGGATAAGTTGATATGCGATAAGCGCCTCGGGCTTGAGCATTATCACGAGAGCAAGGGCGGCATACGCAGCGACTTTCAGCGCGATTATGACCGACTGATATTTTCGTCGCCATTTCGCCGCTTGCAGAATAAGACACAGGTTTTCCCTTTGCCGGGCAGCATATTTGTGCATAACCGATTGACGCACAGCCTTGAAGTGTCGTGTGTGGGCAAATCGCTGGCTCGTGAGGTGGCTACCCGTCTGCGCGACAGATATGCCCATGAAACATGGGCCGACAAACTGCTCGACATGGGCGAGATAGTGGCTGCAGCATGCCTTGCCCACGACCTTGGCAATCCGCCATTCGGGCACAGCGGCGAAAAGACCATCGCTACATTTTTCTCCGAAGGCAAGGGGCAATTTCTCGAAGCCCTTCTCACACCCGAGCAGTGGAACGACTTGATCCATTTCGAGGGCAATGCCAACAGCTTCAGATGGCTCGTGCATCAGTTTAAGGGCCGCCGCCGAGGAGGATTCGCCATGACCTATTCGATGCTGATGTCGATAGTGAAATATCCGTTTTCGTCGAGCAAGGCTAATGCCAAGGGCAAATTCGGCTATTTCACCAGCGAGAAAGATGTGTTTACCCGCGTAGCCGACGAGTTGGGCATGATTCGCATAGAGGACGATAGGTATTGCCGCCATCCGCTGGTCTATCTGGTGGAGGCAGCCGACGATATCTGCTATCAGGTTATGGACATCGAAGATGCCCACAAGCTCAAGATAGTGGCATCGCAAGAAGTAATCGACCTGTTCCTCGGATTTTTCGATGCAGAGCGCAGGGCGCATGCCTTAGACGTGATGCAAAGCGTGGACGACCCTAACGAGAAGATAGGCTATCTGCGATCGAGCATCGTGGGGCTGCTCGTTGACGAGTGCGCCCGGGTGTTTGTGGATAACGAAGATGCAATTTTGCGAGGCGAGTTTGTGGGTTGCCTCATCGACCATGTGGGTCAAGGCGTGAAAGAATCCTACGACCGCTGCGCCAAGTTGGCTGCGAATCGCATCTATCGTGCAAGTGATGTTGTGGATGTGGATTTGGCTGGTAATCAGATTATAACGATGCTGATGGAGAAACTTGTGGATGCTGTGATGCATCCCGAGCTCAACTATTCGCAGCTGCTCTTGAGTCAAGTGCCCCAGCAATATGAGGTGGAGGCGCCAACGCTGTTTGAGAAGATACAAGCGGTAATCGACCATATAAGCGGCATGACCGACGTGTATGCGCTCGACCTATACCGCAAACTCAATGGCATGTCGCTTCCGGCAGTGTGATAATCACGACATTGACATAAAGATAACAAAAGAGGATATTAAAGTCGGGATTTCGGCTTTTATATCCTCTTTTGTTAGTGTTCTTGCTACAACAACTAAAAAAAGTTGTTTTTTAAATTTTGTCTGCAAGTTCAGGGCTTGCCTTAAACTTCACTGACTTTTTAGCTGGGATCTCGATGCGTGTGTGGCTGTTAGGGCTAACGCCTATTCGCGCA
>CALZAF010000228.1 GCA_945612775.1 uncultured bacterium
TTTCAGTGCCGTCGAAAACGAGCAAATCAACGCTGTCGCCCAGCTTTTGCAAGCGAGGAAGCAGGTCAACCATCAATTTCTCTGCACCGCCAGTTCGAAGCGATGTGATAACGTGAAGAATCTTCATCGGATTAAAAATTCATCTTTTTATTGGTTTTCACTTTGTGGCGGATTACGAGGTAAAGCGCTATTCCGAATGGGATTGCGAGTATGGTGAGTGCCTTTTGATTGCTTTCGGATATGAAGTGACGATTACGTGCAATTATGCTGCTTGCCACATAGTGGATGCAAACCATAAATCGGCGTTTGAGCGTTGGGGCAAAGCGCATTTCGGTGAGGCGGTAGAATGAAAAACCGCGTGGATTGTTCCAATATTGGCGATACATGCTAAAGCTCGAGCCGTCGGGCTGATATTCCACAATCACGAGCGGCTTTTCTAACGTTAGCAGTTGATAATCTTGGTCGATAAGCATATATTTATAAGCCAATCCCACATAGCGTTCTCTCTCGAACAGCGGATATTCGGGATAGCGGCGGATGACGTCGGTGCGGTAAACCAGCTTCTTGTCGCCCTTGCCTCCGCGTGCGTAATAGTGGGTGAGAGTGGTAGATTTCACGCCATCGAATCCACATCCTATAATGGTGCCGTCTTGGGTGGCGTCGAGGCCAATTATGCCGGCATAGCGGTCGGAGCCGTGCTTTTCCCAGAAGTCGATAATTTGCTCTACGGCATCATCGGGCATATAGTCGTCGCTATCGATGCAGGTGTTGAGCTCGGTGGTGATATTGCTGTATGCTGTGTTGTGAGCTCCATGCATTCCCTGATTTTCTTGGTAGATATACTGAATAGGGATAATGCCATCGGCAATCCATTGCTCGATAAGCTTGCGAGTGCCATCGGTGGAACCGTCGTCAACAACCAACCAGATGAAGTCCTTGCACGTTTGACGGCAAAGGCTCTCGTAGGTGCGCGATATGGTGTGTGCACGGTTGTAGGCGGGAGTAAATACTGTTAGTGTAGGCATAGGATGAATAGAAAAATAGGAGTTTATTTACCCATCAAGAACATGGCGAATGTGAATAATTCGTATGCTGCGAGAATTAGAGCTAATTTTAGGTGCTGTCGCTTCCATATTTTCATCTCCAGGAGTGGGTAAGCTATCACAAGCGGATAGATAAACCACGATAGATAGGCAAAACGGTTGGAGAATGACGAGCGGATTACGATTACCCAGAATGCATTGGCATAGAGGTAGGTGCATGCAAGGAAATCAAATGTCTTGTTGCGTAATCGCCGTTTTACGCTCACATACCATGTCAGCCATATAGGCATAGCACTATAAAGCAGGAAGTCCCATCGGAATCCCGTGTCGGAGAACTCATCCATGGATTCATCGTCGAGTCCGGCAACGAGGTAGTCGTTCATACGGTCGTCGAAACCTAACGAAGCAAACAGTTCGGCAATGCCGTTACCGAACAATAGCGACATAACTATCGACGCCAGCCAGATGTAGATGGCTGTTTTGGGCTTTTTGATGACGAAAGCCGAAGCCACGGCGCATGCTGCGGGCAGCATAAGAGAGCGGTGGATACCCAGTGTGAGGAAAAACAGAACGGCGGCGATGATTTTTTCGTGTTTGCCGCCTATCATATAGGTGAGTGCCACAAGTGCTATACTACTACCCACGCCATTGCGAATACCGTTTACGGCATATCCCCAGAACGAGAAAGCGCAGAAGCAGAACAGCATGGCGGGCAGCATGTGGCGAGGCATAATGCGATGGCACGCCCAGAACATGCATCCCATGTAGATAAGCGCACAGAATGCAAAGAATGCCACGTCGGGCAAGCCCATATATTTAAATGCCTCCATACCGTATTGCCAAAGCCATTCGGTGTGGGCATCGACGTTGGCGGTAATGTCGTAAACTTCGCCAATCACATTGTTGTAGGTGTGGGCATACATTATCATATCACCAAAGAACACCGATACCGGTCGTGTGCCGATGAATATGATTGCCAAAATGGTGAGAATTCCGGCAGGAATCATACTCATACGCTTGGCGAGGAAATCATTACCATTCTTAGTCTGCAGATATATGAAATATATGAGAGTAAGGGCAAACATACCCACCATAAATATAGGGTGATAGAGGTATGGAGGGAGCTGAAGAACACTAAAAATTTCTTCCATGTGTAAAAACTTTATGCTTTAGAGCGATTGAATATTCGTTTTATCCAGGCTATGCTATTGATGCCGAAATATCGGTGGATAATGCGGGTAGTCCATTTGCGTACCGGGCCATAATTGTCGAGCCAAGTCTTGTCGTACCAGTGAATGCTTCGAGTGTTGGCTGTCTTTTTCAGAATTCCGGTGGCATCTTCAAGCGGGTTGAAGTAATCTACAGGGTAGATGGTAATGTCAGCCACTTGCTGTATGCCGTTATGCGGCTGTAGTCCGAATTCGCGAAGCACCTCGGTGTTGTGCGAAACCACGGTTCCCGGTATCTGATTGCCATTCTCGTCGAGGAAATGCTGTGTAGAGTAGTGCTCGAGCACTCTGCGGTAGAATTCCATGCCCGGAGTGGCTCCAAGCCCAAGCCCAGGGGCAACGTAAGGATATTCCAATCCGTTGCCACATTCCACCTCGATGCCCATAAAGGCTCCCTGCGACACGATGTCGTCCATCGGGCGGATTACCTCTACGTCGGTGTCGAAATATAGTCCGCCATAGCGGTAAAGAATCCAAAAACGAGCCACATCGCTCACGAAGGCAAATTTTCGCATCTTGTAGGCTTCTTGGGTGAATGGAAGCATGTTAACATCGAAATTGTCCTCGTTCCATTCTTTTATCTCATAGTCGGGGAAATATTTCCGCCAACTCTCGATGCAACGCATAGCCGACTTAGGCAAAGGATTCCGCCCAAACCAGCAATAATGTATAATTTTAGGTATCATATCACAAATGTCTAATTTTAAAACACAGATAACACGAGGGTTAATATTTCAACACAGATAACACAAAGGTTAA
>CALZAF010000229.1 GCA_945612775.1 uncultured bacterium
CAAAGTATCTGCACTGAGGATTGACGGATGAATATGAAAGAAAATCTTTCAGTTCACATAGTTCATGATTTTTCATAATCTTAATGTTGATTGAATTGTTTATTGAATTGTTTATACCATTACTTCAAGAATGGGTCTATCGTTGCCAATAACTCTGATTTCTGCACTACACCGCTCGTTCGCCAAAACACTTCGCCATGCTGAGCAGCATAAGTGTATGTATTCATCTTTACTTGTCTATTTCGGTGAAACGGTTAATCTCTTTGCCGTCGCGTATGATTTTCTCGAAAAACATCTTTTCTGGACGAACCCAGTAGGCCATCTCTCCGTAGAGAGCCTGATAGACCACCATTCGCTCGGTGGTTTCGCTGTCGAATGCCGAGCGTTCGTAGCGGTATAGTCCGCCCTTGAAGTGGCGAAAATAGCGTTCTTCCTTTCGCGGGAAAGTGGCTAACATCTTCATTGCCAGCGGAGCATACCATTCTTTCACTTCTTGCGGAGTGGGCGTGTGTCCGCCGGGGAATTGCGACGCATGGGCATAATGCTTGCTGAAAAGTGGCTCGAAATGCGCCAGCGAATCTTGTTCGCCGAAGATGCCCCAAACTCGGTCGGTGTAATAGAAGTTGCAGCACTGGAATTGCGATTTCTCAAGTTCGGCAAACTCATTGATAAGTGCTTCGTCGATTACCAGGCGCTGATTGCCGTCGCTGCGCGGTGATTTATATTCGTGTTCGCCGATGCGGGTTTTCAGGAAACTTGTCATCTCGAAGTGCGGATTGCCGAGCAACGCCGGAATGCCCACTATCGGGGCAAGCATTTGCGCCAAAAACGCCCCGCAACTGTTGCCTACAAGCAGGTCGGGCTGCTCTTGGTCGATGATAAGGCGCAGCTGCCGCAGAGCCTCTTTGGGATGCAGCGGCAAGTCGGGTGTCAGCACCGTGGCGCGCCCTTCGAGAGCTTCTTTCAGAGCCCATGCCATAGGACAACTCCCTGTGGCAAAAAATCCGTGTAAGAATAGTATTTTTTTCATTGTCGGCCGATGGTTTTAAGTGTGTGTAATTGCCTATTGCAAAGGATAGTATCCATAGAAATAGATTAGAGCTACTACGCCGGTGGGGACGCTGCTGTCGTAGCGGCCTATAAGCGAGCCCGAGCGATTATAAACATATCCGCCGCGTGCACTGCCCAGATAATTGCCGCCGCGGTCGTAAAAACGCTCGTCGTTGCCGCGCCCTAAGTAATTGCCGCCGCGGTCGTAGAATCTTCCGCCGTCCTCATAGCCTAAATACGATCCCGAACGGTTATAGAACCGGTTGCCGCTGATATAACCCTGATATGAGTTCGAGCGGTCGTAGATTCGTCCGTTTTGGTACTGCCCAATGCGCGAATTCCACCTGTCGTAAAGATTCTGGCTAAATGCACCAAAGCATATCGCCATAAATATTGTTATTAATAATGCTCTTAATTGCCTCATAATCAGATGTTATAGTAGTTAAATCAGCGTGACAATAACACCGCAGCAATCCGCCGCGATGCTGTCGTCAAACAAAGATACGCAAAAATTCAATCATTATTTCTTCATATCGAACGATATGTGAAATAATTACGGAATTATATTGTCAAGAAACAGCAACAAATGGAGTATTTCGGCATTGCCGGGTCTCTACCAAGACCTGAAAAGGGTGAGCAGCGAGGGACGGCTACTCGATTTCTTCTAATGCTCCGGTTTCGGAGTCGATGATGAAGCCGCGCACCACAATGTCGTTGGGAACAAGCGGGTGAGTCTTGATGGTTTCCACCGTTTTGCGCACCGATTCCGGTGTGTCCTTAAATCCTTCGAGCCAATGGTGCAGGTCGATTCCGCATTTCTGTATGGTGTCGAGGGTCTGGTCGCTTACGCCACGCGCTATCATCTCGTGGTGGAAGTGGTCGTAGCTCATGTGGCAAGCTCCGCAATGCGAGTGTGCCACCACCATAATCTCTTCTACGCCAAGTTCATAAATGGCTACTATAAGGCTGCGCATAGCAGAATCGAAGGCTGAAATTACTAATCCGCCGGCATTCTTGATAATCTTAGCATCGCCGTTTTTCAATCCCATAGCCGCAGGCAGCAGCTCGGTCAATCGGGTGTCCATGCACGATAGCACCGCAAGCTTCTTGTCGGGGTACTTGCTGGTTAGATATTTTTCATAGTCCTTTCGCTCTACGAAAGTCTTGTTGAATTCGATAATCTGTTCTATCATCATTTCTATTCTTGTTTTTCGGTTATTCGTTAAAAATATTATGTAGCTGCGTCCGGCAATGCAGTATATCCACGCCGCCGAGCACAGCTGCTACATCGGTGCAAAATTACTAAAAGACTTTGAAGAATAGAATATTTTTTTCAGGCTAATATCGTTTTTTCAATAGGAGGTTACGCCTTATCCCAGACTTTGAACACTATGTGATCGCCGGCATCAATATGCTTGCGGATGTTTTGGGCAATTTTCAGCCGAAGGCAAAGCACTGCCAGCCCTCGACATTGCAAATATATCGACAGCAAATCAAAATTCGAAGTAATGTGTCGGAAGATTCTGGGTATATATGCCAAGATAGTGCCTTAAGCACCTGTCGGGCGGCTATCGTAGTAGGTCGGTGATGGGGTCTTGGCGGATGATTTTGGGCTGGGCTTTGCCGGCGAGGATTAGGATTTTCTTGCCGTTGCGATAGATGTGCAGTTGGCGAGAGCGTACTACGGCGGTGATTTCGTCGGCTGCCTGCATGGCTTGCCAGATGGGGTAATACACGCCGTCTGGGGCAAACAGCTTTCGCTGTAGGTGCGAACACATATTGGTGGTATCGATAGTCATAGTTTAGATGTTTTTTTTTGACGAATATAGCAATAAAATAGTGCTGCTAAGGTATGCCTATTCTTGCAATAGAGTTTCGATTATATATTCTTTAGTTAGTTCCGGAGCCGGGCGTCCGAACCATATCCGGCGCACGTTGTCGTATCGCATCACTGAGGCTCTGCGCTTCATTTC
>CALZAF010000230.1 GCA_945612775.1 uncultured bacterium
ATATCTTGTTTGTTCTTTTTTCTTGTTTTAAGATCGTGACCAAACTCGTTACCGACATACGACTGCCGTTTTTCCCCTCGACCCTCGGTGACGCCCGATTTATTCGTTTACCTGTTTCGGAAATTTTCTCGACGAGGACAATGTTCTCAGGTCTTTCTACCTTTCCTTGTCTCTCACTGTTGTCAATTGTTTCCTTTCGCAATCATTTCAAAGATCTTTCCCAATCGCTACCGTTAGGAATCGGCGGTAAAAAAACGCCCGCTTGATTTTCCGCGAGGCGATTGGTTCTGCAAAGTTAAAACAAATTTTTCGAATTCACCAAATGTTTTTCAAAAAATTTTTAAGAAACCGTGATTTTTTCTATTTTCTCAGAGAATCATTAGGTTTCTCCCTCATTTGCGGGTGCAAAGTTACGCCAATTTTTCGATTTACCAAAACTTTTAGCAAAATAATCGCAAAAATTTTCGATTTTTCGCAAAAATAGTCCCATTTAGCCCCATATTTTGCTCCTCCACACCATCTATACAATATTAATTATATATTATGGCAATACGTCGTCAAAACTATTCCGAAAATGCGTATTGCTAAAAAATGGTTTGGCAATTAATGATATTTTGAGTAATTTCGCACAACGAAACTATAAAAATAGCTTGTAACCCAAAGGCAAACTCAACAAGATATGAAGAAACTACTCATTATACTACTATTTGTGGCAGGCAACATCATAGCCACACAAGCGGCAACTCCCCAAGAGATGCGCTTTCACTGCGCCAACGACACCAGTAAGATAACCCAACTGCTGCAACGCGGCATAGAGAGCGGAATAAAAGATGCCAACAGCCTGGTGGCGCAATACGGCGAATGGCTGCTCGGCACGCCATACGTGGCACACACCCTCGAAGGCGACACCGAGATGCTAACCATCAACATCGATGAGCTCGACTGCACCACTTTCGTGGAAACACTCTACGCACTCACCCGAACCACACTCACCGGACGCTACTCGTGGCGCGACTTCGCCCACAATCTCGAGGACATCCGCTATCGCGGAGGCAATCTCAACGGCTATGCTTCGCGATTGCACTACATCAGCGACTGGATTATCGAAAACTCTTTTCGCGGAAACATCAAGGAATGCACCCAGGACTTCAACGGCGTGCAATATATGGTGAAGAACATCGACTTCATGAGCAAAAACCGAGATAAATATCCCGCACTCGCCGACGACGAGGTGTTCATGAAGCTCAAAGGCACCGAAATAGGTTACCGCAACCACCGATTCCCTTACCTGAAAGTGGATTTCAACAACCAAAAGCGCATCAAAAAGGCGCTAAAGAGCGGCGACATTGTGGCTATCGTGACCAACATCAAGAACCTCGACGTGCAGCACATGGGCGTGATAGTGATGAAGGACGATGTGCCCTACTTGCTCAATGCCTCATCGGTGGGCAAAAAGGTGCAAATCGAGGAAATAGACCTCGCCGAATACCTGCGCCGTAACAAGACAGCCATCGGCATCAGAGTAATAAGATTAGCAGAATAATAATCAAATACATCCACCAATAAATCAATCAAAGCGACTCGCTCGGATTTCCGATCAAGTCGCTTTGATTATTATTTCGCCCGGGAGCGAATGTCATTTCGCCATTATCTCGTCAACCTTTGCCTTCAGGTCGTCGCCGTGAAGACCATGGGCAATGATAGTTCCCTCACCGTCGATAATATAGATTTGTGGAATCTCGTTAAATCCATAGAGTTTGCTCGGCACATCTTGAGCATTCACTATCTGAATCCATGGCAACTTCTGCTGCTCGATGGCTCGCTTAGTGTCGGCAGGCTTATCGAAGACTGCCACGCCCACTATCTCGAGGCCCTTGTCGTGATATTTTGCATAGATTTCCTTTAGCCCTACGGCTTCGCGTCGGCACGGTCCGCACCAACTTGCCCAGAAATCCACTATCACAATCTTGCCCTTGCCCACATAATCGCTCAAGCGAGTGGTCTTAGAGTCGCTCTCCTGCACAGCAAAGTCGATAAACTTGCTGCCCACGCCTGTAGTAGATTTTGCTGCAGCGCGGTCGTAGATAGCCTTCACCTTGGGCAACTGAGCGTAATAATCAGGCACCTCAGCAAGCAGTGCCTTTACCTGCGCTATGTCGTCGTAGCGCATCATGTAGTTCACAAAAGCCCATCGGCCTATGCCATTATCGAGATTTGACTTATAAAGTTCCACCACGCGGCGGCTCATATCCACGCTCAACGAGTCGCGCAGTCGCTGAGCCTCATTGGTGTCAATCTCATTGTTACGCAGACGAATGGCTATTTCAAAAGCCGCCGAATTCGATTTAACGTTGTCCTCAAAGAATTTGTTGAAACGGCGATTGAGTTCTGTGCCCTGAGCAGTGCCGCTACGGGGCTTCGACTCGTCGAAAACAAGCGATATCTCGCCCTTTTCCACCACCAGATAGCCACCAGCGCCTGCCGTCGACAGATTGGCGATGCACGAGCCCTCGATTTCGCCCTCCACCACCACTTTGCCGTCCTTTACCACGGCTGTAGCCATCACAGTGTCGGTGTCGAAATCTATCAAGCGCACCTCCTTGCCGTCGAACTTATCGCCCGGATAGGTGGTGGTGATTTTGTAATGCTCGGCTGCAAACAGCGTTGCACTTGCCGCAAGAAGCAATAACGATGTAATAATTCTCATTTCCTGAAATTAGTGAAAACAAAAAAATAGGATTCTTAGATATTTTGATTTTTATAAAAATTGAGCCCACCCGTTAAGATGGCCAGGTGGGCTCAACTATTTGCCTTAGAATGTCATATTATTAACGAATAACGACCTTCTTGCCACCAATGATATAGAATCCTGGGTGCAAATCAGTAGCATCGTTAGTGTTGCGAATCTTAACGCCGTTGATAGTGTAAACGCCTGCAGGAGCAATCTTTTCAGCCTCTTCAACTTCGTCAACCACGATTTCGTCGATGCCGTCAACATCGCCAACGCGAGTGATTACGATATC
>CALZAF010000231.1 GCA_945612775.1 uncultured bacterium
ACACTCGCGTTTCTTACCCAATCAACCACATCAACAACATCCAACCAGGTAGCTCTGCTCCAGCTGCTAAGAACGTTATCTTCTTGTCGGCTGACGCATTCGGCGTGCTTCCTCCAGTGTCTATCTTGACTCCTGAGCAGACTAAGTACTACTTCCTTTCGGGCTTCACCGCTAAGTTGGCTGGTACAGAACGCGGCATCACCGAACCTACTCCTACTTTCTCGGCTTGCTTCGGCCAAGCTTTCTTGGAACTTCACCCAACTAAGTATGCTGAAGAACTCGTAAAGAAGATGGAAAAGAGCGGTGCTAAGGCTTACCTCGTTAACACTGGCTGGAACGGTACTGGCAAGCGCATCTCTATCCCTGACACTCGCGGTATCATCGACGCTATCCTCGACGGTTCTATCCTCAAGGCTGAAACCAAGAAGATCCCTATGTTCGACTTCGAAGTTCCTACAAGCCTTCCTAACGTTAACCCAGCTATTCTTGACCCACGCGACACCTATGCCGACGCTTCTATCTGGGAAGAAAAGGCTAAGGATCTTGCTGCTCGCTTCATCAAGAACTTCGACAAATACACCAACAACGAAGCTGGCAAGGCTCTCATCGCTGCTGGTCCTCAACTATAATCGTTCGGCAATAATAAAACAAGAACAATTATATTTTCCTCTAAATGCCGCACCCGCAAGCGGGTGTGGCATTTTTTTATAACCTACCGCACACCATACCTTATGTTACAGCCATTCTCTCACAAAGCACTCCTACCTTTATATATAATCACACTCTGGCTGCTTTTCTCGTGCTCCGACCACGAAAACGCCAAGCTAATCGACGCAGCCGACGACATTATCGAGGCAAATCCCGATTCTTCCTTGATACTGCTGCAGTCTGTCGATGTGCCCGCCTTAAACGAATCGTACAACGCCCGATATGCTCTCCTGCTCACACAATGCGCCAATCCACAACGACTCGCTTATCAGCATCGCCGTAGAGCACTATAGCAAGGATAAGACTACTAACCTATATATGAGGTCTGCCTTCTATAAAGGATATGTGCTCAATTTCTTGGGTAGCAGCTCCAAAGCCGTAGTCTATGCCATGCAAGCCTACGAAATAGCCAAGCAAAACGCCGACTACTACTGGTTGGCAAAATCGGCAGAACTGCTCGAGGACATTATGGCATCATCGAGGTGCCACGACGAAATGCTGAATTATGCTCAAGAAGCCGCCGAGTATTACCAAAAAGCCGACAAAATACTTAACCATCGCTACGCAATATGCGATGTGGCATCGGCCCTCTGCAACCTGAAGCGATACGCCGAAGCCGAAGCTCTATTAGACAGCATCTCCACTGTCAGCAATGATTCCGGATTAGTTTCATACTGCAACCGCGCCAAACTTGGCGTATTATACAATAGCCGACAATTCGACAAAGGCTTGACTTTGGCTAAAGAAATGCAGAAATACACCAAATTCTACCAATTCAGCATCAAAGACTCTGCATTTATATTATCGATGGAACTGTCGCAGAAACATATCGATTCTGCCAATGTTATCCTCAAGGATATGATGCTCAAAGCGAAATCGCTTAACGACAGAGGGGCTGTATTCATCACAATGATTAAATACTACGAGCAAATAGGCGATTACAAATCTTCGCAAGCCTACACCGATTCCTTGCTTAAATTCCAAAACGACGCTCTCGAGTCGCTATTTAAACAATCCACCACCTCTGTTCAACGCGACTACTATACACAAATGTCGATCGACGAACACAACGAGGTGTTAAGAACTCGATTCTGGCTTATTGGAATCATAGTTTTTGCTATTACTGTGGCATTGGCTGCCGCCATTATACTACGACAGCGTTTCGTAATCAAAGAATGTCGTCTGGAAGACAAAATGCAAGAAGTGGTTGCTCTCACCAAGCAAATTAAGGACTTCCACCTTATTAATTCACGATTAAAATCCGAAATAGAGAGCGCCAAGGCATCATCTA
Organism: uncultured bacterium; assembly: GCA_945612775.1. Taxonomy (GTDB): domain Bacteria; phylum Bacteroidota; class Bacteroidia; order Bacteroidales; family Muribaculaceae; genus SFTJ01. The sequence goes on from CALZAF010000231.1 coordinate 2,000, forward strand.
CCCCCAGCAACGACTGCTACGATATCGAAAATCTCTTTAAGGAAAAATGGCAAACCCTCGATCTGCTTTGCGATGAATATTTCCTTAAAGGCAATTCGCCTAACACCCGAGCATCTATTATTAACAGCATCGAGAACGAACTCGAAAAGGTTAGAAGCAAAAGAAACATGCTCGAAATAGTGGATTCGGTAGATAAATACATGGGCAACATAATTTCAGACCTCAAAACTTGCTGCCCATCCATCTCTAAAGACGATGATATTATATTCATTGCCCTTATATTTGCCGGTTTCTCACCTCGATCGGTGTGCTTCTTTACTGGAATAAAACTCAAATACTATTACAACAAGCGTTCGCGAATTATTTCTCGCATCGAAGCCGCTTGTCCCGAAAAAGCTGAATACTTTATCTCTAAAATGAAATAATTTCCTGCTTTTGAGATGTCAAAATGCCCACAATAGTGGGGTGAGGAAAAAATAGCATTTACTCACCTTGCTATTGTGTTGTACGTCAACACATTACACAATAAGGTGAGGAAAATTATAAAACCACAGAAACGCTACATTTTGGCTCGTTATCATTATCTTTGCTGCAAAATATTACAAAACGATAATTAGCAATGAAAACAAAATTATTTATTTTCTTTAGTATAATTATTCTGCTAATCTCGCCACTGATTGCACAAGGACAACAGTCATATACCGAGTCGGCAGAAGATAAATCATCAAATACCGTTAATGAGCAAGGTCAGTCGACAAACCGACCTAAACAATCTACTCAGCAAATATATGTGACATTTGAAAATGGCATTTTGGCATTACGCCTCTATGCAGATGAAGGCATGTGCGATATACTAATTAAAACCGAGAATGATGTCATGACATATGTCTTCGACAGCAAAAATCCATTTGAAACATATTTAGAAGATTCAACTGAAATACAGATTGAGATTCGTACCGCAAGAAACAACATTTACAATATTAACCTTTAAAAGACAAATTATCATGAACCGAATTATTTCCTG
>CALZAF010000232.1 GCA_945612775.1 uncultured bacterium
GGGGATTAGTCTTTCATCTTAGCGCAGATGAATTCGCGGTTCATGCGAGCGATGTTGCTCAAGCTGATGGTCTTAGGACATTCGGCAGCGCAAGCACCGGTGTTGGTGCAGTTACCGAAGCCGAGTTCGTCCATCTTAGCCACCATAGCCTTAGCACGGCGAGCAGCCTCAGCCTTACCTTGAGGAAGTAGGGCGAATTGGCTAACCTTAGCCGAAACGAAGAGCATAGCCGAACCGTTCTTACAAGCAGCAACGCAGCAACCGCAACCGATGCAAGTAGCCGAGTCCATAGCTTCGTCAGCCACTGTCTTAGGGATAGGAATTGCGTTAGCGTCTTGAGCACCGCCGCAGTTGAATGATACGTAACCGCCAGCTTGTTGAATCTTATCGAAAGCGTTGCGGTCAACCATCAAGTCCTTGATAACAGGGAATGCAGCCGAGCGCCAAGGTTCAACGGTGATAGTTTCGCCGTCGCTGAACTTACGCATATAGAGCTGGCAAGTGGTAGCGCCGGTAGATGGTCCGTGTGGGTGACCATTGATGTAAAGAGAGCACATACCGCAGATACCTTCGCGGCAGTCGTGGTCGAATACGATAGGTTCTTCGCCCTTTTCTACGAGTTGTTCGTTGAGGATATCGAGGGTTTCAAGGAACGAAGTTTCGGTGTCAGTTTCAACCGAATAAGTCTTGAATTCGCCTTTTGCCTTAGGGTTGGCTTGACGCCATACCTTAAGATTTACTTTCATATTTGCCATTTGAATTTCCTTTCTTAATTAGTTGATTATGACTTATAGTTACGGGTTTGAACCTTGATAGCTTCGTATTCAAGAGGTTCCTTGATTAGTTCAGGAGCTTTGTTGTCGTCGCCTTGGTAGTTCCAGCACGATACATAGAAGAAGTTCTTGTCGTCGCGCTTAGCTTCGCCTTCCTCGGTTTGATATTCTTCGCGGAAGTGACCACCACACGATTCGTTGCGGTTGAGTGCATCGTAAGCGATGAGTTCACCCATAGTGATAAAGTCTTTCAAACGGAATGCCTTGTCGAGTTCCACGTTCATGCCGTCGCCAGCTGTGCCAGGAACGAACAAGTCCTTGTCGAATTCCTCGCGGAGTTCCTTGAGCGCTTTGAGAGCCTTTTCGAGACCTTCCTTGGTGCGACCCATACCTACATAATCCCACATGATGTTACCCAACTTCTTGTGGATAGTGTCAACTGACTTGGTACCCTTGATGCCGATGAGGCGTTGTTCTTCGGCGATACAAGCCTTTTCAACTTCTTCGAATTCTGGACGGTCGGTAGAGAAGTGAGGAACTTGGATTTGGTCGCTCAAGTAGTTTTGGATAGTGTAAGGCAATACGAAGTAACCGTCGGCAAGACCTTGCATCAAAGCCGAAGCACCGAGGCGGTTAGCACCGTGGTCAGAGAAGTTACATTCGCCGATAGCGAACAAGCCCTTAACTGATGTCTGGAGTTCGTAGTCAACCCAGATACCACCCATTGTGTAGTGGATGGCAGGATATATCATCATTGGGTTGTAGTAGTTCACGTTGTTGATAGTGTTGGCAAGTTCACCTGGGTTAACGTCGGTGATTTCTTCGTACATATCGAAGAGGTTGCCGTAGCGTTGACGCACTACATCGATGCCAAGGCGGTTGATGGCTTCAGAGAAGTCGAGGAATACGGCTTGACCGGTGTTGTTGACGCCATAGCCCTTGTCGCAGCGTTCCTTAGCAGCGCGCGATGCCACGTCGCGAGGCACGAGGTTACCGAATGCTGGATAGCGGCGTTCCAAGTAGTAGTCGCGTTCTTCTTCAGGGATGTCAGAGCCTTTCTTAGTGCCTGCTTGAAGAGCCTTAGCATCTTCGAGCTTCTTAGGTACCCAGATGCGGCCGTCGTTACGAAGCGATTCCGACATAAGGGTAAGCTTCGATTGCTTGTCGCCGTGGCGTGGGATACAAGTTGGGTGAATCTGCACATAAGCAGGGTTAGCAAAGTAAGCGCCCTTGCGATAGCAAGCGATAGCTGCCGAGCAGTTGCAAGCCATAGCGTTGGTGCTCAAGAAGTAAGTGTTGCCGTAGCCACCAGTAGCGATAACCACTGCGTGAGCAGCAAAGCGTTCGAACTTACCGGTAACCAAGTTCTTGGCCACGATACCGCGAGCGCGACCGTCGATCATAACGATGTCGTGCATTTCGTAGCGGTTGTAGCTCTTAACCTTACCCATCTGGATTTGGCGGTTGAGTGAGCTGTAAGCGCCAAGAAGAAGTTGCTGACCAGTTTGACCCTTAGCATAGAATGTACGAGATACCTGAGCACCACCGAACGAACGGTTGGCGAGAGTACCGCCGTATTCGCGAGCGAAAGGCACACCTTGCTCAACGCATTGGTCGATAATGTTGTTTGACACTTCAGCGAGACGGTAAACGTTAGCTTCGCGAGCGCGATAGTCACCGCCCTTTACTGTATCGTAGAACAAGCGGTAGATAGAGTCACCGTCGTTTTGATAGTTCTTAGCAGCATTGATACCACCCTGAGCAGCGATAGAGTGAGCGCGGCGAGGAGAGTCTTGGATGCAGAAGTTAAGAACGTTGAATCCCATTTCGGCAAGAGTAGATGCAGCCGAAGCTCCAGCAAGACCAGTACCTACAACGATGATGTCGAGTTTACGCTTGTTGGCTGGGTTCACAAGTTTTTGATGTGCTTTATAGTTGGTCCACTTCTCAGCTACAGGACCTTCAGGAATCTTAGAGTCGATTACAGGCTGAGCAGCAGTGTTTTTAATTTCTTCCATAATAAACTTTGTTTTGAAATTGTAGTTTTTTGGTTATTACTCAGCATGATTATTCTTCACAGCAGCTTTTGGTAGCTTCAGCGCATTTGCCTTCGCCGCTGCAGCCTTCCTGCTTGCCTTGGCATTGGCCTTCGCCGCCACATTCGTGCTTAGCTTCGCCACATTCGTGCTTACCTTCGCACTTGCTTTGGCAAACTTCGTGCTTAGCTTCACC
>CALZAF010000233.1 GCA_945612775.1 uncultured bacterium
CCACAGCATAACGGCGGCCCTGAGCGTCGCGGTGAACCACTTCGCCCTCGGCGCCAGTTTCGCCGCTCATGTCGTCGTCGGCAACATAGTAGCGCAGATAGTAGAGCTTCGATTTCTCTTCCTCGTGATATACCTCGTCGTCGCTCAAGGCAGTCTGGTTCTTAGGGTCCCAGTTAACCATGCGCAATCCGCGGTAGATCAATCCCTTGTCGTAGAGGTCGCAGAACACCTTGATAACGCTTTCGCTGCGCTTCTCGTCCATGGTGAATGCTGTGCGGCTCCAGTCGCACGATGCGCCGAGCTTCTTGAGCTGCTCCAGAATGATTCCGCCGTGTTTGTGGGTCCATTCCCAAGCGTGTTCGAGGAATTGCTCGCGGGTGAGGTCGGTCTTCTTGATGCCTTCAGCTGCGAGTTTGTTTATCACCTTGGTTTCGGTGGCGATACTTGCGTGGTCGGTGCCAGGCACCCAGAGGGCGTTCTTGCCCAACATGCGTGCGCGGCGGGTAAGGATATCTTGAATAGTGTTGTTGAGCATGTGGCCCATGTGAAGCACACCTGTTACGTTTGGTGGTGGAATCACGATAGTGTAGGGCTCGCGTTCGTCGGGGACAGACTTAAACATGTCGTTGTCCATCCAATACTTGTACCATTTGTCTTCTACTTCCGAAGGATCGTACTTGGTAGCCAATTCGTTCATAAATCTTTTATATATTTCTTTCGTTGATATTGTTTTATTCTGCTAATTTTAGCGCTCTAACGCGTTGGTTTTGGGCAGTTTTGCCCACTTTTCTCGCACGTGCGCAATATTCAAGGTGCAAAATTACGAAATTCCATCGACTTCTCACCAATAATTTGCCCTAAAGATGTGATTTTGTGCAATCAATCTGTGCTATAGTGAATCGTTTGCCGTAAATCGCCGGCGCGAAGCAAACTAAATGCCGTGGCAACTTTGGTGCAGTAGCCACGGCAGTCTTTTTTACTTGTAAGCTTTGATGATTATTAAGGATTTTTACTCTGCGATGTCGATTTTTGGCAGTTGGGCAAGCGAGGCGGCAATGTCGGCGTCGGTAGGGATGACGTCATTCATCGTGCCGTTGTTGAATTGCTCGTAAGCCACGAGGTCGAAGTATCCTGTGCCGGTTAAGCCGAACACGATGGTCTTTTCTTCGCCTGTCTCTTTGCACTTGAGTGCTTCGTCGATGGCTACGCGTATGGCGTGGCTGCTCTCAGGAGCTGGCAAGATGCCTTCCACGCGGGCAAACTGCTCGGCTGCGGCAAACACCGATGTCTGTTCTACGGCGCGCGCTTCCATCAATCCGTCGTGATAGAGCTGTGATAGGATGGAGCTCATGCCGTGGAATCGCAAACCTCCGGCGTGGTTGGCCGATGGGATAAATTGGCTGCCGAGGGTGTACATCTTCGCCAATGGGCAAATCATGCCGGTGTCGCAGAAGTCGTAGGCGAACTTGCCGCGGGTGAAGCTTGGGCAAGATGCTGGTTCAGCAGCTATTATCTGATAGTCGGCCTCGCCGCGGAGCTTCTCGCCCACGAATGGGCTAATGAGTCCGCCAAGGTTAGATCCGCCGCCTGCGCAACCTATAATGATGTCGGGCTTGATGTTGTATTTGTCGAGGGCTGCCTTGGTTTCAAGACCTATGATGGTCTGGTGCAAAAGCACTTGGTTGAGCACCGAACCGAGCACATATCGATAGCCTTCCTGCGATACGGCTGCTTCAACGGCTTCGGAGATGGCGCAACCGAGGCTACCTGTGGTGTCGGGGAATTCTTCCAAAATCTTACGGCCCACGTTGGTGGTGAGACTTGGCGATGGGGTCACCTTAGCGCCGTAGGTGCGCATCACCTCGCGGCGGAATGGCTTCTGCTCGTAAGAACATTTCACCATATACACTTGGCAGTCGAGCCCGAAGTAAGAGCAAGCCATGCTGAGTGCAGTGCCCCACTGTCCGGCGCCGGTCTCGGTGGTAACGCCTTTCAGACCCTGCTTCTTGGCATAATAGGCTTGTGCAATGGCTGAATTGAGCTTATGGCTGCCCGAAGTGTTGTTGCCTTCGAATTTATAATAAATCTTGGCAGGAGTGCCAAGGGCGTTCTCAAGGAAATAGGCGCGCACCAATGGCGATGGGCGATACATCTTGTAGAACGTATATATCTCGTCGGGGATATCTATCCACTTGGTGTCGTTATCGAGTTCTTGCTTGCACAGTTCGGCGCAGAATATAGGTTCGAGTTCGCTTTGAGTCAATGGTTTGCCTGTGCCCGGATTGATTAGCGGCGCTGGCTTGTTCTTCATGTCAGAACGCACATTATACCATTGTCTTGGAATCTCCTCTTCGGTGAGATAAATCTTGTAAGGAATCTTAGTTTCCATATAGAATTTAGTTTTTTTTCTTATGTTGTTTATATTTGAATTTCTCTCTCTTTAGTTAAGTCTGTTGGTTAATTTGAGTGAATAACTATGCACTTATGTGACTTGCTTAACTTCATGCCGCTAAGTTATAGTATTTATTTTGTTCTTGCAAGTGTTTTGTAATTAATTTGCGAAAAAGTGCGAAAAAATATAATAAACTATCACAATAAGAGAAATAATAATATAAATATACAATTTTGTAAAAGCTATGCAAAACCGCCAAATTGTAGCGAAAGTGTTGTCTATGTGTCTATAATTCATAGTATTAATATGCTTAATATGTGCATTTGTAGCTAAAATGTGTGGTATGTGCATTATCTGCCGTAGTGCAGTAGTGGGGCGCCACCTTGCTGCGCTCGTGTGGCGTAGGTCGGCGGCTCGGGCGTGGGCGGCTTGGGCTACATCTGCTACACTGTGCCCGACGGCAAATATTTTATAGGTGAAAACAGCAAGAAATTTATTGTTCGCTAATCCTATATAACACTGAATCAAGCCCCGGTGATGACTTCTATGCCATCATCGGGGCATTGTTTTGTGCGGTCCTGCCGAAATGCCGACGCAAAACAAAAGCAGC
>CALZAF010000234.1 GCA_945612775.1 uncultured bacterium
CCAAAAATAGAAAAGGGTGCGCAATGACTTTTGTTAGGTCGATGCGCACCCTTGGTATTGAGGGCGAGTAGCTCTACGCTACCGCCGTGGAATACATAGTATTAAAGCTTAATCTTGAATGCTTTGTCATTGATTTTTACTACAACCACGCCCTTAGCGTCGATGGCAACGGCAGTAGTGCCGGCTTCTACGGCTGCTGCCTTGATGAGTTGGCCAAGCGTGTTGTAAACGGCTACATTGGCATTGCTGTCGGTGGTGATTACGATAGCGCCATCGGTCGATGCTACCGAAATGCCATTGTTGTCGGCTTCAACGGCTTCGATAGCCGATGGAGCAGCCACCTTAATCGCGTTAGAAGCCGAAGATGCGATGTAGTCGATAGAACCCGATATCACGGTTTCGGCATAAGCAGTGACTGTGTAGGTGTAGTAAGAAGCGTCGGCGAACGATACTTCAAAATTGTAGTGAGTATCGGCGGTTTCTACATACTGAGCAGCCGATTCGATAATAGTTCCTGCAGGCTTGCGCTGTGAGATCTTTACATTATCGATGAAGAACTTCTGAGTGCCGGGATAGGTGAAGCGAACGTATACGCCGTTGGCACCCTTAGTGAAATCGGCTTCGAATGTGGCGAAATCGGCTACCGAAATAGTGTATTCCTTGCTTTCGAGAACTGTAGAGCCATCGGTGTCGATGAGGTCGATAGTGAAAGTGTCGCCAGTTTTGAATGTTCCGAATACGTTGACAGCGGCATCTACCGAAACATTGAATTTGCCATCGTTGTCGGCAAGGTTAAGTGCGGGCGACTGTATGTTACCTGGAGAACCGAATGGGTAAACGCCCATATAACCTGCAGCGAGAACGGCAGCATAGTGAGTCCAGCCTGCAGCAGAGGTATAAGCATCGAGCGAGCCGCTTGTATTGAGCGACATATCTATAGAGCTAAGGCTGCCTTGAGTCACTTTCGAGAAGTCTTCGTCGATGAGGTTGTAGTCTTGATCGGTTTCGAGAACGATAGCCTTGTTGAGGCTGACAGAGTAGAGTTGTGCATCAGCAACGGCATCCCAGTTGGCGGTGAAACCATTGTCGGTGATGTCGGTAGCTTCAGTTGCCACAGGAGCAGCCACTGACGAGATTACAGGCACTACGCGAATCTCGTTAGAATAGTCGCTCACTATTTCGTTCTTCTTGGCGCGAACGGTGAAGAAATATTGCTTGGTGGCATCGAGGTCGGTTACTTTCTTTGAAAGTCCGGTAACTTCTTCGTTGTTGAGAACATATTCCTTGGTGCTTCCGATCTTCGAATAAACATCGAGCAAATAGGCAGTAGCACCAGAAACCGAGCCCCAAGAAGCTGTAAATCCAGTCTTCGAAGCGTTGCTTGGTTGTTTAGCCACAGGAGCAGGGTAGAAGCTTTCTGATTGTTCCACCTTGAGGTCGTCGATTAGCACGCCGCTGAGTGAGATAGACGCAGCCACCTTGATGCGGCTTATGCTCGAACCGCCGGCAACCACGATGCTGTAGTCGGTCCATTGGTCGTTCTCGAGAACAACCGAAGCAATGCTCGAATAACCGAGGTAGATGCCCACCAAAGCGCCGTAAGAGTCGCGAGCACGAAGTTTTATCGAGACCTTTATGATGCCGCCGAAGTCCGACATCTTGTAGGAACAAGTCTCGAGGTTACCATTGTCGCCAATCAGAAGCTTTTCGCCGGCTTCGTAGACGCTCTTGCCGTTCCATTTCGGGAACTTGGTGCTTTTGTAGAGCGCGCCGCTGTAGCCACTGATGTCGGTGGTACCCGGATTTTCTTCACTACCATTTGTAAACTCACTGAAGTCGTTGTGGAAAACAGTGGTAATCTCTTGTGCCGAGGCAGTTAACCCGCAACACATTACGAGGATAGCAAAAATGCTGAGTAATTGTTTTTTCATAATTGAATAATAGTAATTGTGTTTGAATAATTGTTTTGAATATTTATAATATAATAGTTGTCGGTGGTTAGTATGTTTATTGTTGCAATAATTGCGATGTAAATGTAGTTATTTGTTGCTTGTGTGTTGTCTGTGCGTGTGTTAAAATTAGTTAAATCAGCAAAAATGTATGAATAAATATAAATTTGGTAGTGCGTGTATTGATGGTTTAAAAGTTAAAGGTCATTAAATGAGATTGGTGGAGCAGAATGAGAAAAAGAGGGAAGATACTGCTTTTGGGGTTACTGCAGTATCTTCCCCCATATATAAGATAAAGATGGTAACTTAGAGTTGCTTGGCAATGAATTCTTTCATTTCGTCGAGATGAGCTTCGGCGCTCTGAAGGAGCTTGAATTGAGCCTTCGAACGAACGAGGTTGTGCTCAGGATACTTGATGCGATAGTAGGTGTCGCCGTTGATGTAGTCGGCAAGGAATCGCACTGTCTGCATATAAGGGAATAGGCAAGCAGCAAATGGCAAGTTCTCGATTTCGAGTGGAGTAAGGAACGACTTAGCCGACTTGATGTAACCTTCGGCAAACGGGCGGAAGATGTCCATATTGAATTCTACCTTGTCGGTGTCGGCCTCATCTTCAGCGCCAGTGTTAGCAGCCGAGCGAAGGAAGTCGCCAAAGTCGGAGAAAACGAAGTTAGGCATCACAGTGTCGAGGTCGATAACGCAAAGCACATTGCCTTCTTTGTCGAACAGGATGTTGTCAACCTTGGTGTCGCAGTGGCAGATGCGTTTAGGCAATTTTCCTTCGCGGTAAAGGCGTTCGCCCTTGCACATTTCGTCGGCGCGAGCCTCGAGTTCGTCAACGAGCCATTGCACTTCGCTTAGACGGCCGACGGCGTCGGCAGCCACAGCATCGCGAAGTTGCTGAAGTCGGAACTCCATATTGTGGAAATCCTTGATAGTTTCCCCTAATTGAGCAGGAATGTCGGCAAGCATAGCTTGAAATTCGCCGAATGTGCTGCCCACGATGTAGGCACTTTCAGGCGATACACCAGTGCGGCTCAC
>CALZAF010000235.1 GCA_945612775.1 uncultured bacterium
CATCTTCGCACCATTCGGACTTGCCGGCATTTCTAATGTCGATGGTTCGCAAGGCGTATTGTTGCCCGAACGTATGCTCAAGTTCAACAGCACTGTAGCGTTCACACCTGTAGTAGAATTGCCGCTTGCCGCAGGCGCAACCGACAATATCACTATCGACGTGGATACTAAGCGTATGGCTGGCAGTTACAACGCCGACCTGAAGGTTACAACCAACGTGCCAGGTAGCGAAAACCTCACTTTCCCTGTGAATGTAGAGATTACCGGTACTGCAGCACCACAGTGGCCTGAAGACATCGTTATAGAACACGTATTAGGCTACCAGAGCACCGACTACTCCGACCCATTGGTACAGATGGGAGCTATGTATAATGCAATGGTTACCGTAACAAATACAGGTACTGCTCCATTCACCATCGACTATGTGCAGATGACCGCTCCACAAGAATATGACGATTGGTTTGAAGAATATGTCGATATATTCATGCTCTTTGCAAATATAGAGCAAGAAGATTGGTACACTGGTGAGATTGTAAAGGGTTGGGCCCAATACTCTGGTGACCCTATAACAGTAGGTGAAGAGCCAGCAGAATTTGCTGTGCCAATGATGCAGTGCAACTTCGCATTTACTCCAGGTGAATATGACATCAAACTCACATTCATGTGCAACCAAGAACGTGACGATGCCTTCACCAAGGACGTACACATCAAGTATATCGTGACTCCAGCACCATACTTGGAACTTGACAAAGAGCAGATTTATGTGAGAGCCATCAACGAAACCGACAAGTTTACTGAAAGCGTCAACTTGTCGAACGAAAATGGTCAATACAAACTCACCTACTCGTTGACACTCGATCCTACCGGCGTAGGTGAAGAGATTGACGGTGGCAATGGCGGCATCGGTGGCATTGACCCATGGAGCACCATCAAGGCCAACAGCAACAAGATGAAAGCCGCTGCAACTGCAAGCGAGTTGACTAAGTCGGCGATTGCAATGCCTTCGGCAAGCGACAACTTATTGGATGTGCCGCAAGACTTCAAGTATCGCAACGCACTTTACTACCCAGCTGCTCCTAACAACACATTAACTTACTCTTACGGAACTGGTAACAAATACGATGTGTATAAGGCAGCCGTAATGTTCACTGCACCTGCAGAGGGCTTCAACATCTCGCACATCTATTTTGCAGTGAAGACTGGTACCGAAAGCGATTACCGCGTTGACATCGACATCATCAGCGGTAATACACCTGGCGAGGGTGACGTGCTCGGTCATGGCAAGCTCATAATCGAGACTCCGTCAACTCAAGGCAGATTTGCCGTAGTTGCGCTCGACAAGCCAGTATACTTGAACCCAAGTGAAGAGTTCTATGTACAAGTAACCTACGGAGCAGGTGCGCCATACCCAGCATTCATCTGCTCTAAGGAAGAAGCCGTAGTATCGGGCCGCTACATGGGTTGGGTAGAATCTTATGGCTGGTTTGACGTGGCTGAAATCTTCAAAGACACTTATGGATCGCTCGGCTATCTGCTCACCTGTCTTGAAACCTCGCAAGGCGAGCCTTGGGTGAAACTCCTCACCCCAGCAAGCGACGCAGTGGTAGAAGCTGGCGAATCGACCGAACTCAAGGTTGAAATCAACGCTGCTTCAGCACGTTTGGAGAAGAACAACAAGGCAATGCTCGTAATCAAGAGCAACGATCCTAATCAGCCAGTTGTCAACTTCCCAATCGTTCTCGACAAGAATGGTAAGCCAGTAATCACCGAACCTAACGGCACAGTATATGCTAAGGAAGGCGAAGACACCAATGTGGCTATCACCATCACCGAACCCGACAACGACGACATTACCATCGCATTCAACGACCCACGCGGCAATGCCGTAGTAGCTTCGATTGATGCAGGTAACGGCACCGTAGAAGGAGGCGAAAACGGCGTTTATACCGTGAGCGGTATCGAAGGCGATGTTACCGTCAATGTGGTAATTTCACCCGATTATGGCAGTGCATCAGAAGGCAACGTATTCGATATCACCGCTACCGATGTACACGGACTCTATTCTGAGGCATTCGTACGCTACAATATCGAGCACGTCAACCGTGCACCAGTAGCTCTTGAAGTAGCACCAGCCGAAGTGCCAATCGAAGGCACATCGGGCGTGTACAGCTTCGCCGACTTCTTCACCGATCCTGATGGCGACGAGATGACCTTCGCTCTCAACCTCGCAGCCAACGACATTGTGGATGCATATCCAAGTGCTTCGGGCGTAATCTTCTACGGCAAGAAGGAAGGTTCGGTAACGGCAACTATCACCGCCACCGATACTCAAGGCGCTACAGGCAGCCTGAAATTGACTATCGAAGTTAAGGATTTGTCGGGCATAGCTGACATTGTCAACGACAACAACAGCTTCCGCGTAACTCCTAACCCAGTTGATGGCGATATCAACGTGTACACCGACTTTGCAGCAAGCGATGTAATCTTCACGCTCTATGATGCAGCCGGCCGCACAATGTTCAACGTCAGCGCTGAGTGTAACCCAGGCCGTGCTACAGTATTGCCAGGCGAATCACTCGCACAAGGTATCTACATCCTTACCGTGACCACTACCGATGGTATCACACGTACCACCCGCATTGTTAAACAGTAAGCGATAAATCCAAATACACAATCAAGGCGCTCGGGGCAATCCCGAGCGCCTTTTTTAGTATAAACCATTGTGTTATCTGCGTTAAAACTCAATACCCACCGCCACTCATAAAATCAACTTCAGAGATACTGATAACCGCCTGCTATCTCTCGCCGATCCACCAGATATCGCACATCGCGGTAGCACTCCTTCAGCCGATAATTAAAGAGCCCCCTTGCCCAAAGCAGGGTCTCCAAAACCACCACAAGGCGCTATTTCTCCTTCTTGCGGTAGTTGTAACGGCTAAGCGCAAAATCCATCCA
>CALZAF010000236.1 GCA_945612775.1 uncultured bacterium
GGGAATGGGTTCGTAGCATGGGTAGGGCACGCCTTTAGGGAGGTCGGGGCAACCCCACCATTTGCTTTTGCCGTATAATTCGCTGTCGGTGTCGTGCGTCGATATTTTTATTGCCATAATGTTACTGATTAAGTGGTTATGCGTATGGGTCAAAGCGACCATCGTCGTCAGGAAATAGGCTTTCGAAGTATGGAATGTGATATTCCTCTATTTCGTGGGCATATTCGGTCAATCGGTCGCGATAATAGGCGTGAATCACGTAGTTGAGCAGGATTTTCGACCCGAGGCGTGCTCCGTCAAGCGCTATTAGGTCGGTTTCAGCCTCGGTTTTCTCAACATAGTGATTATTTATCAAGTCGTACATCGCCTCGAGGCTTCCAACGTGCTGCAATTTTGCCGCTTTTTCGTACCATTGCCAAGCCTTGTCGATGTCGGGATTTATATCGTAGTAGCCGAAGTTGTAGATATCGCCAATGGTGTGGGCTGCGCAAGCCGAACCGAGCGAATATGCTTTTTCAAGTTGGGAAATGATAGATCCTCGCAGCCATGCTTTTTCGTAATTGGGCTTCGAATCCCAATCGTCGATTTTCTTCAACAGGCGCAGGTAGATGCAGAAATTATCGTGATGCTTGCAGCCCTCGTCTAAATACTTGATATAGGCTTCTTCATCTGCGAGTTCTTCTTTTCCCTTGAACCCATGGATAATAGCCAGATTTCCCCAAGCGTCGAGCATGCCTTTCTTGGCAGCCACTTCGTAGAGGTGTGTGGCGGCGCTGATGCCTTGCGTCTTTTCGGCGATGTAGGCTCGATATAAGTCCCACTTTGGGTTCGGGTCGAGGCCTTCCGCGGCTTCGCGCTGGCTCACCTCCTCGATGTGGCGCTGCGCTGCTTGGTAGTCGATTTCCATATAGTTTAGCCCAAAAATCTCGCTGCGAATTCTTAGGCTGCAGGCATAATAACTGCCTTGCACGAGTGCATCGTCGAGATATTTTCGAGCTTTATCTGTGTCGATAGTTCCTGCATCGCCATTGCTCCACATCAGGAATAGTGCCGCAGCAGCATCGGCAAGTCCGCCTCGATATGCCTGTTCGATGAGCGCTTTCGCCTTGGCGTTGGCGTCGTGGCAGGGTTGCACGCATTGGTAATATCTTCCGAGGGCAAATTGGGCGAGAGCGCAGCCTTTATAGGCTTGCTGAGCTATAAGTCCGATGGTGTCTTTCGATAGGTGAAATATGTATTGGCGAGTGTCGAAAATGCGGATGAAATGAGCTGCTGCATTACGGTTGCTGGCGATGTGCGGCAGCAGGGAGTGCACTAAGGCGTTGTAGGATTCATGCACAAACATATCGCTCCATGAGGCAGAGCATTCCACCACGGCTGTGGCGCGCAACCAGATGCAAAAGGTGCGGTAATTTCTAACATAAATGTTATCCGGACCGGCAAACTCGGCAATTTCGGCTTCAGGGTCGCCCACGCGGAGACTTATGTGCCTGTCGCCAAAACTCATCTCAATGCTTTCGCCGTCGTAGTAATCCACCATTGGCGCTTCATCGGGCGAAGTCCAAGGCAGAGGATTACCGGCGACTACCGTTGCAGCATCGACGCAGATAGTTTTGAGCAAATTTCTGCTTCGCGAACCCCGGTCGGAGAACGTGTCGTAGATGCGAATATGTATCTCTTTCGACATAGCTATGAATCGTTTTTCACAAAGGTACATAAATCCCGCGATAAACAATGACAATTCCCCAAAATTACACTAAATCGCGAATAATATGCTCTTTGAGGCTGGTGTATCGTGCAGAATGTCAGCCTGTTAAAATAATATTGGACAAATCTAAAGTTCAACTTTAAATTTGTCCAATAGCGTTTTTCTGCCAAATTGTGATATATATTTGTTTACCGTATGGTTGCCGGGCTTGAATGCCTCGGAGTGCGCTTTATGGCTTTGCTGACGCTGGGGCGGGATTGCCCTTGCTGAGCTTCAGGTCGTAGAAGATAAATTGGCCCGAACCCCAGTCGCCGCATTGCAGCAAGAACATAAGCTGCCGTGCTTTACCTATAGGCACAGTGTAGGTGGTGGGCTTCATATTGTCGTAAACGTCGATTGTTTCCACCACATTGCCATCGGCACCGATGAGAAGTTTATCCACCGGGTTGGTTTTCACTGATATAGGGTCGGCGATGCCTATGTTCACGTCGTTTTGCACTATCTCAAATCGCAGTTTGTCGATTCCGCTCACGTCGAGTTGCACTTGCTGCGGCACGTCATATCCAGCCACCATGCGCTCATATATGCGCTTGCCGTCGCCGGTGATATGCACCAGCGCCTTGCTGTAGTTCTGGTCGTCGCTGGTGAAGGTGCCTATAACAAAGGTCAGCGACTTGTATTTGCCTTTCAGACTATATTCCACATATCCCGGTTTGGTTGGACCGTAGGTGGTGAAGAGCCCAAAGCCTTGCTTATAGCTCACTCCGCCCATATTGATAATGTCGTAGATGAAATCTTTTGCCGCTTTGTAGCCGTGCTTATCCACTGGAATTAAATTGTTGAGATATACTCGTTTAGCAGCCGTCTGCGCTGTTATAGTTTGGGGTATGGAAAGCTCTATCAAGCAAAATATAGCAAAAAGAATAGCCTGAAATTTCTTCATATCGTAGTTCCTCTTTTTTGTGGTTGAAGAATGGTTTAGTTGCTTATTGTTAGCTGTTCAATATTTCGTCCGCTTCGAGGCGAAAACACGAAATCAAGGGTGAAAATAATACTTTCGGCAGCCTATGCTTACGCTATGTGCCGCCTCCAACTTGACAAATGTAGTAAAACTATCTGAAAAACACAATATTTTTCGCAATCGACAGGATATCACGATTTTTCGCACAATTTTTACAAAAAAAAGAGCTGCCTTCAATTTTGAGGGCAGCCCTTAGGTTAGCTGAA
>CALZAF010000237.1 GCA_945612775.1 uncultured bacterium
TTGTCGGAAAGAAAAATATTCCATTGGAAAATTTGTTTATTTGTCGAAGTTGTTATATATTTGCCAATGGAATATAATTACAATAGAATATAAATATGAAATACGTTATTATTGGAGGCGTGGCTGGGGGAGCCACAGCAGCTGCAAGACTGCGGAGGCAAGACGAGAAGTGTGAGATAGTGCTGATAGAGAAAGGTCAGCATATATCATATGCTAATTGTGGATTGCCATATTATATAGGAGGTGTGATAGCCGAGCGCGACCATCTGTTTGTGCAGACGCCAACGGATTTTTCTCGCCGTTTTCGCATTGATGTTCGCACCGAAAGCGAAGCAATAAGCATCGATGCTAAAGCCAAAACTATAGTTGTGAGCAATGCAGAGCGCGGAACATATAGCGAAACATACGACAAGTTGCTTTTGGCGCCAGGCTCTTCGCCCGTTCGCCCGCCATTGCCCGGCATTGACCATGATGGCATCTTCACATTGCGCAATGTGGCTGATACCGACCGCATAAAGAGCTTTATCGATAGCCGTCCAAAGGGTAGTAGCGCCGTGGTAGTGGGCGGTGGATTTATAGGTCTGGAAATGGCTGAGAACTTAGTGCATGCCGGATGGAGCGTATCGGTGGTGGAAATGGGCGAACAGGTATTGGCACCCATCGACTACAGCATGGCCTCCTTTGTGCATCACGAGTTGTCCGATCATGGAGTGGACCTTCATTTAGGGAAAGCAGTGCAGCGCTTTGAGGATGCTGAAGGACGCCTTGATGTGGTGTTGAGCGACGGTGCCCGACTTGCAGCCGACATGGTGCTGCTGTCGATAGGCGTTAGACCAAATACCAAGTTGGCGCAAGATGCAGGTTTGGCGTTAGGCAAGCGCGGTATTAGTGTGAACAAATATATGCAGACATCGGATGCAGACATTTATGCCGTAGGCGATGCGGTGGAATATGAGCATCCCATCACAGGAGAGCCATGGCTCAACCTGCTTGCCGGACCAGCCAATCGCCAGGCGCGTGTGGCAGCCGACAATATGGTAAAGGGTAATGTTGAGGCATACGAGGGCAGTATAGGCACAGCTGTGGCAAAGGTGTTTGGACTTACGGTAGCATCTACCGGTATGCCTGCCAAGCAGCTTAAGCAGAACGGAATAGCCTATGCATCTTCTACAACTACATCGGCATCGCATGCAGGCTATTATCCCGGGTCTTTTCCGTTGACTACGAAGCTCACCTTCGATCCAGTGAGCGGGCGAATATACGGAGCGCAGTGCATAGGTCACGATGGTGCCGACAAGCGCATCGACCAGCTGGCGCTAATTATTAAGCATAAGGGTACCGTAGTCGACCTTATGGCATTAGAGCAGGCTTATGCTCCTCCATTCTCGTCGGCAAAAGACCCCATAGCCATTGCAGGCTATGTGGCTGGCAATATTATTGACGGTTCGATGCCGGTAATCTATTGGCGCGAACTGCGTGATGCCCACCGCCAAGACATCGCCATAATAGATGTTCGCACTAATGAGGAATTTGCACTTGGGTCAATAGATGGCGCTATAAACATACCGCTCGATGACCTTCGCGACCGCCTGAATGACATACCTCGCAACAAGCCTATTGTGGTGGTTTGTGCTGTGGGGCTACGAGGCTATCTTGCCCAGCGAATCCTATTAGGCAGCGGTTTCGACAATGTGCGCAACCTATCGGGCGGCTATAAGCTATATACATCAGCCACTCTACCTGTCAGAAGCTGCCTGAAGGCAGAAATAGAACCCGAAGTCAAGGTTGCTCCCACCACCATGATTCGCCTCGATGCATGCGGCTTGTCGTGCCCGGGTCCAATCATCAAACTAAAACAAACCGTAGATGGTATGGACGAAGGCAGCACGGTAGAAGTTTCTGCCACTGACCCAGGCTTCCCTCGCGATGCCAAAGCCTGGTGCGAGACCACCGGCAACCGCTTTGTAAGCGCCAAGGAAGACGATGGAGTTCATAAAGTGATGATAACAAAGGGCGCAGGTTTCAATGCGCCAATGCGAGAAACCGCCGTGCCGCGCAACAAGACACTCATCATGTTCAGCGACGACCTCGACCGAGCCATTGCCACCTTCGTGCTTGCCAACGGAGCGGCAGCCACCGGCACAAAGGTGTCGATATTCTTCACCTTCTGGGGACTCAACGTGGTTAAGAAAGAGCATAAGCCGCGCGTCAAGAAAGACCTTTTTGGCAAGATGTTTGGATGGATGATGCCATCATCATCGCGCAAGCTCCACCTCTCGCAGATGAGTTTCATGGGGTTAGGCGACCGCCTAATGCGCTACATCATGCGCCGCAAGGGAATCGACCAGCTCGAAGACCTGCGTCAGGCAGCCATGGATGCCGGAGTGGAGTTCATAGCGTGCCAGATGACAATGGACATGATGGGAATAGCGAAAGAAGAACTAATAGACGGCGTAACGGTGGGCGGTGTAGCCACATATATGCAGCGAGCCGAGCAGTCGAATGTAAATCTGTTTTTGTGATTACAATATGTTTGATCGAGAAAAGATGTGTCGCGTGCGCGACATCTATAGAGCCATTACCGAGCTGGAGAACGAAATGGAATCAGCCTACGGGCTTAACCTCAATGAGGCGATGCTGCTTTGCAGCCTGAGCGACAAGCTCAGCCTTACAGCTGGAGAAGTGAGCGAGTGTCTGAACCTGACGCAGTCGAACACCTCGAAGGTGATACGTTCGCTCGAGAAGAAACAACTCCTGAAACGCACGCTCGATAATAACGACAAGCGAGTAATGCACTTCGAACTCACCAAAGCAGGCAAGGAGAAGCTCGCAAGCATCGACTGCCGACAAATCGATATGCCGCCGCTATTGGAAAA
>CALZAF010000238.1 GCA_945612775.1 uncultured bacterium
GGCATTTGCTTTAAATAGCCGCAAAAGCTCTTGGCGAAAATATTTTTGTAAATCTATTAGTGGAATTATTATTTATGTTCGTTCTTAAAGTATAAGAGCTGGAGTCGCGAATCCAAATGTGTTAAATACAATAGAATTAAGTGTATATTATTTTAAGGTAATGAATGGTTAGTTTTGGTCTGTTTCCGTAACTTTATATGCGAAAACAGACCATTTTATTGCATATTGGTTTATTAAATAGTGGAAACATGCGTAGAAATCGTTCATATGAATATAACGATAACTAAAAACTAAACGATATCAATGAAGATTTTTGGAAAAGTGGTAATGGCACTGGCTGTGTATTCGGCAATTGCACTTATGGGAAATGCAAGGGTTAGACTATGCCCGCTGTTTACCGACAATATGGTGATGCAGCAGCTATCGCAAGTGCCAGTGTGGGGAAAAGCTGCAGTCGGCGCAAAAGTTGATGTTGCCACGTCGTGGAATAAGAAGCACTACACCGCCAATGTGGGTGTAGATGGCAAGTGGCGCGTAGATGTGGCGACGCCTAAGGCTGGAGGCCCATATACCATAACTATTAGCGACGGTGATGTGGTGGAACTAAGCAATGTGATGATAGGAGAGGTGTGGCTGTGTTCGGGGCAGTCGAATATGGAGATGCGCGTTCGCGAATCGAAGGACTATGATAAAGAAAAGGCGGAAGCCGACCAATATCCCGACATACGCCTTCTCACCGTAGAAAAGAGCACCAGCACTCGCAAAACCGATGATTTTAAGGCTGCCGACGGCGGGTGGCAAGTGTGTTCATCGGCTACAATATCAGAATTTTCGGCAGCAGGCTATTTCTTTGGCCGCGACATACATAAATATCGCAATGTGCCAGTAGGCCTTATCAATTCGTCGTGGGGCGGCACAGCAATAGAGGTGTGGATGAGTGCCGAAACTCTGAGTGAAGCACCAGAATATCGCGATCAGATAGCAGAACTGGCCTCAGTGCCTGCAACAAGCGAAGAGCGTCAGAAGAAATATGAAGACGACCTTGTGAAATGGGAAGAAATGCTACGAACCAGGGATAAAGGTTATAAGAATGATGAGGCTCAGTGGGCAAAATGCGACTTTGATGATGGTGAATGGAGCTCAATAGACATGCCTGGCATGGTGCAAGATAAGGGTTTGAAATACTTTAGCGGCATAATGTGGCTGCGCAAGACGGTGAATATACCGTCGGAATGGGCGGGCAAAGAATTAACGCTCAGCATGGGCTCGGTAGATGATAATGATGTGACTTACTTCAATGGAGAGATGATAGGTCGCACCGAGGGGTGGATGGCTCCTCGCCGATATGCTGTGCCAGCAAGCCTGGTGAAGGAGGGTAAGGCAGTTATAACAGTTCGCCTAATGGATACCGGGGGCTTGGGAGGCATAGGCGGAGGCGCTGACCAGATGCGCCTTGAGTGTGCCGATAGCGGTTCGATGTCGATTGCTGGCGATTGGAAATACTGCGTATCGCTTGAATTGCGTGATGTGCCACCTATGCCAGTCAACACATCGTTCTGGCCAATGCCTACATTCCTGTATAATGCTATGATTTATCCGCTATTGCCTTACACCATTAAGGGCGCAATTTGGTATCAGGGTGAAGCCAACACGCCTAATGCCTATCGCTATGCCGACCTTATGCAGCTCATGATACAGGATTGGCGCAAGAGCTGGGGAAGCGATTTGTCGTTCTATATGGTGCAACTTGCCAATTTTACCGATCTGCAGACTGCGCCATGCGAATCGACATGGGCAGAACTACGCGAGGCTCAGTATAAGTCGTTACACCTCGATAATACTGGTATGGCAGTAATAATAGATATAGGCGAAGCTAACGACATCCACCCTAAGAACAAGCAAGAAGTGGGTCATCGTCTGGCTTTGGCTGCAAGAGCAAAGACCTATGGCGAGAAAGTGGACTATATGGGGCCTATGTACTCGCATTATGCAGTAGAGGGCAATAAGATACGCATATATTTCGATGGCGTGAAAGGCGGACTTAAGGCTGCAAATTACGATGCACTGGTGGCAAATCCAAAATCGAGCGAGAGCCAACTCAAGGGCTTCACAATAGCAGGAGCCGACAAGAAATTCTATTGGGCAAATGCTCGAATTGAGGGAAACACTGTGGTGGTGTGGTCGGATGAGGTAGATATGCCGCTTGCTGTGCGATATGCGTGGGCTGATAATCCTATCTGCAATCTGTATAATGGAATCAATCTGCCGGCATCGCCATTCCGCACCGACGATTGGGCTGGAATTACCAAGTAAAAACAATAATTTCATAATATTAGAATAATGAATTTTAGAAGACTATTTCAGTTATTGGCTTGTGTGATTTTGACTTTTAATCTCACAGCTAAGAGTGATGATTTGACTCAATATGTGAGCACACTTCAGGGGACTGACTCTCACTTTGGCTTGAGTTACGGCAACACCTATCCTATAACAGCTCGACCCTTTGCTATGCACACCTGGTCGGCGCAGACCGGCAAGAACGGTGAGGGATGGAAATATCAGTATTCACAGGACAAGATACAGGGCTTCTGCCAGTCGCACCAGTGTAGCCCTTGGGTGAGCGATTATGCAGTTTACTCATTTATGCCCGTAGTGGGCGACTTGGTGGTGGCGCAAGAAGCGCGTGCTCAGAAGTTTTCGCATGCCAATGAGGTGGCTCGCCCTAATTACTATGAGGTGAAGTTTGACAATGGCACAAAAACCGAAATGGCGCCTACCGACCGAGGCGTGCATTTCCGCTTCACTTATCCTAATACGGGCGACGCATATCTGGTGATAGATGGCTATACCGACATGAGTGACGTGAAAATCG
>CALZAF010000239.1 GCA_945612775.1 uncultured bacterium
CTATGTTTCGGAATGGGATTTTGGCGGCGTCGGGCAGGATTTTTAGTATCGGCGCGTCGGCTTTGAATCCTCGTAGTGGGTTTTCGGGGTCGATAAATCCCGGGTCTTGGGTTGTGGTCCAGTTGTTGAGCCATTCGCCCCATTTGGCGTTGCAGCGCATCACTGTGTCGATGTTGTAGAATAGGTTGCGCTCTATTAAGTTGCGTTTTGGCATCGATGGGTCTTCGTTCCAGTAGTTGACGAATTCAGGATATGCGGTGCTGAACGGTGGTTGGGTGAAATTCACCACATTGAGTCGTTCTTCAAATATTCCGCCCTTGGCTATCATATTGGCTGCCCAGTTCTGCAATCGGTTGTCGATGTGTATTGCCACAGGCGACTCGATAAACAGGTTGTTGTAGTAATGGTGGTCGCAACCGCCGCCTATTAGCACTGGCAGCGAGCCTGCGCGGTAATAGATGTTGCCATACACTTCGCTGCCGCAGGCGCCGTCGTCGTGATATGTGGCAGTGACGCGGTGGCGAGGGCTTAGGCTGTGGAAATAGTTGTATCGAATGATGTGACCGCGTTCCGATGGGTCGCGACCGTAGTAGATAGCTCCTTGGTCGTCAACCTCTTGGCACACGTTGGTGATGTCGCAGAGTTCGATGATGTGGTCGTTGCCGTGGAACAGGATTGCCATGCTTGGGGCATCGAAAATGCTGCATTTGCTCACGAGATTGCCCACGCCGTCGATCCACACTGCCGGGCGATACGACTTCTCGATGCGGTTGTAGCGCGAAATGCGGCAGTTGGTCACGAAGTTGTGCGATGGGGTGAGCGTCAAACGGTTGCCGCCGCCGAGGCTTACGCCGCCGGCTCCCACGTTATATATGTGGCAATTACGCACGCCGTTGTTGCGGCCTGAGTCGCGGTAGAGGGCAGGACGCTGGTATAGCGCGCCGGCAAGGTTGCCCACGAGTCGGCTCTGCAGGTCGCCGCCTGCCTCTTGTGCGTGCGGCTTCACTGTGGCGCTTTCTACCGAGTCGGTGCCTTTGCCTATGCATACTGCCAAGTTGCCAAGATTGCGCAGGGTGCAGCCATCCACCACCACATTTTCGGTGGCTTCGATATATACGCCTATGCCACGGCTATTCTCTATGGTAAGGCCTTGAAGAGTCACGTTGGCGCATCGCTCGATGGCGAAGATGGGCGTTTCGAGCACTGTGAGGCGCACATCTTTCACTTTGGCTGATGTGGGGATGAAATAGAACATCTTTCGCTTGGCATCTACCACAAATTCGCCCTCGCGGTCGAGTTCTTCGAGCAGGTTGGCAGCATACCAGCGGCGGAAGTCAGCTCCAGTGAAAAATTGGTAGGTAGTGAACATGCCGGCATGTATTGTAGAGTCGGCAGCATTCACTTTCTTCACTGGGATTAGGTCGTCGGCGTAGCCGTGGCCGAAATAGCCGCCTATCCACATGTTTTCGGTGTCGGTCCAGCGATTTGGGCGGTCGCCTTGGTAGTGGAATATAGGCAGACGGCCGGCAGCCTTGTCTTCGGGTCCTCCCGATACTTCGATTTTGCCTATGAGCGCCATCGAGTCGTTAGGCCAACGGGCTATGGTGAGCGGACTGCCGTCAACCATCAGTTCCGACCAAGCCGGAAGCGACTTGCGTCCGAATCCCGAAGGACGAATATTGGCTATGCTATCCACTAAGCCGCTGCAATTCACTGCCAGCACCTTGCTGCGCCACTCGGCAGGCACTCGGTTGAGCACACGCTTATCGGTGATGCAGCTTATGGCTTTCTTGGGTACTACTACGTCGCCGGTTATGCGCACATCATGACCCTTGCGGGCGGTGATGAGCAGACTGCTCCAGCTTCCTTGGGTAATTTCGATGGTAGATGCAGTGCGATAGTCGCCAGCCGACAGGCTGATTACCACATCGCCCTTTATGCCCGATGCTTTGCGTATTGCATTAGTCAAGGCGTTTTTGCCAGGCTTTACATTGATTACTGTGGGCTTGTCGGCAGCTATGGCTGCGCCAAACAGTGCTTGACAAGTCATTGCTACAGCAAGAAGTAGATTGCGCGAATTGTAGAATTTTCTGAACATGGGTTAGTGACATTTATGTTTCAGGGCAAATTTAAGGCATTTATGTAGCATGGCATTTGCAGTATTTTATCATTCAACTATACAATATTACGATATAGCAATAGCCTTTTGGTCCCAAATAGTGTCAAATAATGCTAAAAATATGATTTTGCGGGTTTAACTATTAGCCGATTGCCGCATCTAAAATATGTCTTTGCAGAGGTTTGGCAATAGTCTGAAGGCTGCACTTCACTAAGCAATTTATTGAGCCAACCAGATTCTCTGCAAAGAGATTAAGAATAACCTACGATAACAGCAAACACTAATAATATTTGATTTTCCACCATGTGGACAAAAAATTTACGCAGAACCATATATCAGCTTTAATCTGAGTAGTTGCACTGTTGTGTGTTATTCTCATGCCCTTGTGCTTGGGCTTTTAGAGTATCGGCACAGGGGCTGATAATGTTACCCGTTGGGCGAGGCCCAGCAAGCACTTTCACCCTGTGTGGCGTGCCCCGAAAGCATGCGCCAGGACGAATAGATGGGATTAGGCTAATGGTAAATTAGATAAATTTGGGGGTTGGGGGATTGACGCGTGGTTGCGCCGCCCCCCATGTTTCTTTTCACCCTCACCGCTGCGCCAGATTCCGGGTGGATAAAACACATTTTCATGCTTTTTGCGACTATCCGATGCGCCTGCCGGCATAGTGCACAGCAAGGAGAAAGGTAAATGAAGACATACAGGAAAAATGTAGATTTCACCTGTTA
>CALZAF010000240.1 GCA_945612775.1 uncultured bacterium
CTCTAAAAAACGGAATAAGTGGGCAAAAATAAGCTTAAAAAAACGGAATAAGTGGGTGATTTTAGCCTCTAAAAAACGGAATAAGTGGATTATCTCTTGCAAAAACGCCTGAAAAGCAGTAACTTTGCACCAAACTAAAAACAACCGCTATGCTTGAACGTAAATTTTCGCAATATTTAGAGACATTCCTAAAGGAAGAACGAGAAAAGATTTTGCTCGTTAATGGAGCTCGGCAGATAGGCAAATCTTATATAATACGCTACGCAGGTAAAGCGCTTTTCAAAAATTTTGTTGAGATAAACTTAAAAGAAGACAAAGAGGGCGAACGCGCATTTGCAGATGTCCATACTACCAAAGACCTCTATATGCGATTAAGCAATTATTATTCCAAGCCTTTGGGCAACAAGAACGACACACTGGTATTTCTCGATGAGATTCAATGTTATCCTCATCTTATGACTATGCTTAAGTTTCTCAACCAAGAATCGAAATATCGGTTTATTGCCAGCGGTTCACAATTAGGGGTTGCACTGTCAGAAACGCCATCAGTGCCACTGGGCAGCATTACGTTAGCTCAAATGTATCCTCTTGACTTCGAAGAATTCTTGTGGGCAACTGGTGTGGGCAAGGATTGGATAGAAAACTTACGAAACCGATTTGAGCGCGAGGAGAGTTTGGATGAGAGTACGCATAACATTCTTATGAAACGCTTTCAGCACTATCTGTTAGTGGGCGGAATGCCCGAGGCGGTAAATAAATATTTGGAAGACCGAAACATGGTGCGAGTGAGGCAGATTCAGAGAGATATACACAATCTCTATCGTATCGATGCCTCACAATACGACGAAGATCACAAACTAATTATTCGTAGAATATTCGACCTGATTCCAAGCAATCTTGAGAACAAAAAGAAACGTATCGTGTACAAGGATATTGAAGGCAAAAAAGGCAAAACATTCTCCGACTACGCAAACGAGTTTGAATATCTCACTAATTCTGGAGTAGCTTTGGAAGTGTCGGCTATAAGCAATCCACGTTTTCCTCTTGCAGAGTCTGAACAAAAACGCTTGGTAAAACTATACTTGAATGACGTGGGACTATTGACCAATGTCCTATACGGACTTAATGTAAATGCCGTTCTTCAAGACATAAAAAGCATCAATCTTGGCACAGTGTATGAGTCGGTAGTGGCACAAGAACTTGCCGCTCATGGATTCAAGCTGCATTACTACGACAACAAGCAGCGAGGTGAGGTGGATTTTCTAATCGACGACTATAGCCACTTGAGCGTGTTGCCACTTGAGATAAAGTCTGGCAAAAACTACACTGAGCATAGTGCGCTATCAAAGTTTGTGGCTACCCAAGAATACGGCATCAATCGAGCCATCGTGTTCTCTAACGAACGAAATGTTCTGAAGCATAAAGGAGTTACATATATGCCCATCTACTACTGCATGTTCCTGCAAAATGGCAATAACTGTGATTCGTTAATCCTTCCCGAATTAGAAGCTCTCTGACATAATCTAAGTCAGCGCATGGCCCAGTCACGGACCCGAAATTCGGGTCCGATAAGTCAACATTATATTTGAGAACGAGCATCTCGCTCTTGATTAGCGCAATACTTTCATTCGCACAAGAGCCGCACGAGCCGCAGAACAGATAATATCTGACGGCGTTAGCCATATTCTAATTTTATCGATGGCTATACACAAGAATAAAAATATTACAAGAGCAAAGAATATGGCTACAACGCCCAACAATTCGCCGCCAAAATCATAAATCATACGTATTGTTTCCTTATACCTGCCCCAAAGATAGGGGTTTACATGTATCAAGTAAACTGAAAAAACCGATGTTGCGCAATAATTAACAAACTTACTCTTGAAATTAAGTCGAGTGAATGCTAAAAACAGTAAAACAGATGCAATAACCACTAAAGGACAATCGTAATGTAGGTATGACACAAGCATTATTTCTCCACAAATGTGTAATTGAACGAATTGCCAAAGTGCTACGGCTAAAGAAATAAGCAAATATGCAGCAATATAAAACCTACCACTTTTACTCGTCAGCCTTTCCCCATACAATTTTATGTAGCGTGCAAGCATATAGAGCCCAATAAACGCAATTGCAGAATAGCCGGCAGCAAATCCTCCTGTACCACCTATCCAGCCATAGAGAAACTCAAATCCATAAAAACATAACAACACATGTTCAAATTGTCGCTTTGTAGTTGATTCGGCAAAGGCATTTAACACAGGAGATAATAGATATAATAGAATATACGATACCACAAACCAATAATATCGGCCAACTATCAGTATCCCCATAATATCACGC
Source organism: uncultured bacterium (assembly GCA_945612775.1). Classification (GTDB taxonomy): domain Bacteria; phylum Bacteroidota; class Bacteroidia; order Bacteroidales; family Muribaculaceae; genus SFTJ01. The sequence continues at coordinate 2,341 of CALZAF010000240.1, forward strand.
AAATGCAATGTCGGTTTTAGAAATACCCAATATGCTATGAAGATAATACCAGAATATGTAAAAACTTGAACAAGCAAGTTAACAAAACCCTTAAGTTTCAGCTTAATACCAAACCAACCGGATATTAAAACATACACATTAACTGCTACGATGCACAACTGCTCCGCCAATATTCTTCCAAATGACTTCAATGCCTCGTTATGCACATCTTCGGCAGATGGACTACCAAACGCAATGTAATTAGCATGCAACATTAGCACCATAAGCATTGCAATAATCCGCAACAACTCTATTCCCGAATGCCTATTTACCCCCCCCTTGTTAATTATTATTAATCCCATAACGCCAAATTGGTTATTTTATTGATATCTTGCCTCTCAATAGCTGGTAGAAAAAGAAATAGGCTGAAAATCAATTGATTAACAGCCTACCCTAGTACCCAGAGCCGGGATCGAACCGGCATGGGTTGCCCCACTGGTGTTTGAGACCA
>CALZAF010000241.1 GCA_945612775.1 uncultured bacterium
TTTATCGGCTTGTGCAGCAGCGTAATGCGATGGCAGCATAGCCACAGCTCCGAGAACCAGATAGCGTTTTGAGTGTTTCATAATTTCGCCGTGATTTATGGTTAGTTAATGCTTAGGGCTACCCATACCTGTGGCATCTGGGTAGCCCTAAACGGGAAAAATTATTTCTTTTTTGGATAGTTTGGGCTGTAGAGTTGCGTTTTCTCGCGGGTAGCGAGTTGTCCGTCCTTCACCTATTCGTCGCCGCGCTGCTGGTCGGTCATTATGAGGATAATATTTGGCTTCTACTGAGCCGAAGTCCACTGCCCGGTGGTTATCCATGCCAATACAGCAGAGACCATCATTGCTAATATTCTCATAATCAGTCCGAGTTGTTGGCGGCAATAATTCTATTCAATTTTCTTCACAAACACATATCCGTAGGTGTCGAGGGCGTCGCTGCATTCGGTTTCTACCTCGATGTAGAACGGCAATCCGGCTTCGAAGGCTGTTTGCTCTATTCGGTAGGTTACCGCTGCATTTTCGCCGTTGAGTGGCGACTGCATTGACACTTCGGTGAGTAGTTCGGAGCGTTTGTATTGCGACAATTTGCCTAATGTGACTTTTCCAGTGCCGCGAGTGCGCACAAAGGTGAGGTCGTAGGTGCCGTTACCCACCATCTTGCCAGTGGCTTCGAAGCGCCAGATGCTCTTGCCCGAAGCAAGTGTGTTGGGCTTCCATTCAGCCACAAATTCGCCGTATTGCTTATATGCCGAGAAGTCGGGTGCAAAATAGATAGGCAACGAATAGTGGCGGCTTGATACCTCGGTGATAGCGCGGAAATCTTCTTTACGATCTACCGTTACAGGGGCATTATACACTGCCGAATGGCTATGAGGGTAACTGCCGTCGGTGGTGTAGCGAATGGTGGCGCCATCTACGGGCGAAGCGAGCTGGAATCGCACCTTTCCGTCGGCTTCGGTCATTTCCACGATGTCGGGTTCAGGCACGCGATAATTGCAGTCTTTGTGGTCCAGTCGGGCATAATGGCTGCTCAGACGTTGCTTAAAGCTCTTCCAATCGCGTGTGGCGTTGCTGCACCATCCCAATTCGGCTACGGCGAGCAGGCGAGGGAAGCTGAGATATTCGGCATAGCGCTCTGAGCGGTCCTCGTTGAGCTGAGGCAATTCTTGGAGTATGGTGCCGTGGATAAATTGGTCGCTCCAGAAGCAACCTTGCACGCCCAGCACGGTAGATGATGGCGAATAGTCGTTGATAGGCATCGAATAGCATTTTTCGAGCGAAATAGGTGGCATCCAAGTGGCTGCTTTGAGTTCGCCCGGAGTGCGACTTTCGGGGAAGTCGAGATAGAGGTTGGTTGCAGGCGCCAAAACGGCTTTATGGCCGGCTTGTGCGGCTTGGATAGAGTCCTTCACATCGTGCCAAATCATTGCCACAACCTGCTGGCTCACCTTGCCTCGCATAATGATTTCTTCCCAACCGACCACGGTTTTGCCTTTGCGCTTCATCATGTCGGCCACCACATTGGTGAGATAGCCTTGCAGGTCCGACACCTTGGTGATGCCTTCGCGTTCCATCACTTTTTTGCAAAGAGGGCATTCTTGCCAACGGTCATATACGGCTTCGTCGCCGCCGATATTGATGTAATTGGATGGGAACAGGTTAACCGTCTCTTCGAGCACATCGGCAAGAAATTCAAAGGACGACTCCTTGCCCACGCACAGAAGGTCGCGGCTGATGAAGTGCTGACGAGGCACCTCGTGCTGCTCGCCGGTGCACGATAGCCATGGATAAGCCACTACAGCCGACAGCATGTGGGCTGGAAACTCTATTTCGGGGATTACTTCCACGCCACGAACGGCAGCGTAGTCGATAATTTCACGTATGTCTTCTTGCGAATAATATCCGCCCAAGCGGTTCTGATCTTTGCCTGCCCAAGCGCCAACCTCGGTTAGACGAGGGTATTTCTTTATCTCCAAGCGCCAACCAGAGTCGTCGATTAGGTGGAATTGCAGTTTATTCATCTTGTACATCGCCATCATGTCGATGTAATGCTTCACAAATTCCTTATCGAAGAAATATCTTGCCACATCGAGCATCATGCCGCGCCATGGGTGATTTGGAGCATCGCTGATGGTGACTTGCGGCACACTCCACTCGGCATGCGCCTGCAATTTGCCACTGTGAATGGCTGGTGGCAGCAGTTGCAGGAAGGTTTGGATGCCGTAGAACAGACCGCCGTTGTCGTGAGCGGTGATTACCACTCGCTTGCCATCTACCGTAAGACGGTATCCTTCGGCGGCAGCCACTTGATTTGCGTCAATCTCAAGCACCACGTCGGCACGGTTTTTCTTGTTCGACTCTTTCCAGTAGAATCCAGTGGCACCGAAGATGGCTTCGCGCAGATATTGCGCTTGCCGAGCACATTCGGCTGAGTATGCCATGCTCATCGCGGCAGTTAACTTCAGCGTGCCGCCGCGCTGCTCTATTTGAGCAGGTTGAGGAATAATCGATAGGGCTTGCGCCGCAGCCGATGCACATGCCAGCACAATGCTTAATGTGGCTATCAAAATAGTAGCTCTAAATGTTCGTTTCATTGCAGGATTATTTAGTTTTAAGTTAATATTCTTGGTTTTACCGACTCTCCGCGCAGCACCACCTCTGCTTCGATGGGTTGTGCCATAAACTGCTTCTGTCCCCACACCGTTGCGGTTAAGGCTATAAATAGGGATGTTGTGAGATTTCGTATATTTTTCATACGCGGGTTGTATTTATGTTGCTGTTTGGTTATATGCTGTAGTTATGTGGTTTTAGGTT
>CALZAF010000242.1 GCA_945612775.1 uncultured bacterium
CATCTTTAGATATTCCAACTTTAACCATATTACTATTAGAAAGATTTTCTTCCAAGCCTAAATTTCCTGATAAACCAAGTGGACCAGGAGATAATTCACCACTTATTCCCACCTGACCACTCAAATCTGCTTTAAATCCTTTTCCGAAATAGGATTTGCTGCCAAAATACGCGGTTTTATGCACATCTTTGAGATGATACTTATGACGGTAATACCATGCCTTTACTGCCCTTCCAAGCCGTTTTACTATTGGATTCATAATTATTTCCTAATATCTTTAATATATCGTTCTGCCACTTTAGCGTCAGTAAACTCCATCGCTGTTTTCTTCGCATTTTCTGAGATTCTTTCGAGTTCCGACAATGGCAGATTTGATATCTTTGCAAATATTTGCGCCAATTCATCCACATTCCCGGCTTCACATAGAAATCCGTTTTCTCCGTCCACTATAATTCCATCTATTCCTTCATTTCTTGAACCGATTGGTATTAACCCCAATGCCATCGCTTCAAGATAAACCAATCCAAACACCTCATATTGAGAAATCATCACGAAGAACTGCGATTGCTTAAGATGCTCAATTATGCTCTCGCGCGCTATTCTTCCTGTAAACTCCACATTGTCACCTAATCCATTACCAGTGGCAAATTGCTCTACCGACGCCTTTTCACCTCCGTCGCCTATAAACTTCATGTGCCACCCATTGCCACAATATGCTTTATTCAGAGCCTCAACTATAGCAAGCGGAAATTTTCGGGCTATCAACGAGCCCACAAACACGAAATTTTTATTTTTTTCAAAAAATGAGGGTTTAAACGACTCGCCCGACTTAATAAAGAGTGAAGAAACACCAGAATACGCGATAAAACTGTTTTTGGGCTTAAAATACTTGCTTTCAAAATCTTTTTGCGAATTGATGTTCCTAAAACCCAGATAATCTATGTTTTTCAGTCCTGAAACGACATTTGCAGCCAAATTAAAGATGTTGGTGTGAAGCACAAGTGCCGTAGGTCTATCAAACATTGACTTCAAGCGGTTAAGCACCTCTAATTGAGGGTTTTCCCAATGTCCGATAAAAACATCAGGCACACCATAGATTCTACACCCTTCCGATATTGCCTCTACTGCTTTGTTTATTTCCTTAGGCGAATATTCAGAATGTGGCTTAAACTTCTTTAAGCACACACACTGCACTTTCACACCTTCTGCTTCATACTTCTCATCGTGAGGCATTTCGGTGGGAATCAACATCCCAAGTTTGTTGTTAATCTGATGCTGAAAACGCTTTCCCACCCAATAATACAACGATGGGAACTTAGCACGCAGATTATAAACATATACTTCATGCCCCAACTTCACCCACTCTTTGGCAAAATAATGAACAACAGGAGTAGCCCCAGCCCCCTCAGTGGTCGTGGCATAAATCGGTGTTAATAGAAATATCTTCATAGTCGGTTATATTTAGATGTATACTACCCCAGAAAATACCAAGTATCAACCAATTCGGATAGGTGGAAATCCAATAAGCACTAAACATATTTAGCACAAGCCCATACAAAGCAAACACTAAAAAGAAAATATATAAATTATCCACAAAAGCTTTTTTATAGATATGCTTCTCCATTTTATAAAATATTATAGAGAATAAGCAAAAACCAATAATACCAGTTTCAGCCAAAAATCGACTAAAATATTATGTGAATAAAACCCCCATGTATAGAAATCTGAGCCTAATCCATTACCAATTATTGGCGAACGCCAGAAGTATTCCATTACTTCTTGCCAATCATCTTTTCGCCCTGTTTGCTGTGATAGTGGATTTATTACTCGTTGAAATCCACCGGAATCCCAAAGATTAAAGTAATTTGCTAAAAACAGAAAGACTAAAATAGCAGCGAATATTGCGAATAATATTTTTGTCTTTGATATTTGATTTTTTTTAAATGCACAGTATAAAAGTGCAGCAATAATTACACACAAAAGCACAAAGCCACCACGCCCACCTGACATTGCGCAAATTAAGCCTTGCATTGCCAAACATATGCACATCAGCAGATTCACAATCTTTGACTTAAACTTCCTCTTTGCGAAGAACAAATAATATGCAGTTGTGCCAAATAATACAGCCATGCTGTACGATATAACTTGATAATTTAAGCCAGAATCTTCATCTACATATTGCCCCAACTCATGTCCGCCTCTTAACGATGCCGACGCAATGAATGGTGTAAGCACAACTACAATGAGCGGAATGCAATAATTAATCTTATAGGAATCTTTATATCGAGAAATTACAAGTCCGACTAAAACTGCTGATATGCACTGCGCACCCCATCTTAGAAAATGACCTATATAAAAAGTATCGATATATCCATAAAATAGCGAAGTCATATAATATATCAAGCCAAACGCAAATAGACCTAAGAAAAGAACTCCATCAACCCTTTTTGCTCTTTGATTTAAGCATTCAACATAAAATACAACGCTAATACAAAAGGCTGACGCAAGAAATGCTTTATATAGGCTTCCTTCTCGTTCAATTCCAAATTGATAGCACATTACAAGAAACAATGGTTCGATAAACATCATTATTACGAACCAAAGAGGAAACAATCTTCGAATCATTTCAAAATCTGTTTTATGAACCTATTCAACTGGTTTTTGCTTGTGTATTCATTTTGACCAACAGGCTTTTTGAGCTCTATCTTAATGGATTCATATCCAAAAGGTATATCTACACACTCTCCGAGTTGGTATTTGTTAATAAGATGTCCTATTAGTCCATCTTTCGGTCCAATTACCGGTTTGCCAAAC
>CALZAF010000243.1 GCA_945612775.1 uncultured bacterium
TTATACAACCCGGTGGAATGCCGGGGTGGAAATGATTGAGAGCCACAACTTTGCCTTTTGGTGGGCGGTTGTGGCTCTTTTTGTTTAAACTATTATCGGTATGTGTCAGTAAGCTATTGCGAGGCCTATGGTGACGCATTTCAGGTCAGGACCTTTGCCCGACTTGAAGAAGTTGCAAGGCGTGTAGTTGACGTAAACACCAATGCCTTCCCAAGTGAGCGCTCCGCAGATTTCGGGAGTTACCTTTCTGTGGTGAATATTGCCAAAATGCTCGGTGTAGTCGATGTCGCCGATGGTAAAGCTGTTGTGAACCGATGCGTTGAGGTTGAAGCAAGCCTTAACGCCAGCCGAGAGTTTGACCTCGCTGCCAAGCGGCTGAATAATCATAAACGGGATAGTTAGGCTATAGCTGTCGATAAACGATTTGGTCTTGTGCAAACCCTCGTCCCAAGGAGAGTAGGCTATTAAGCCAGCATCGTCGCGCGTCCAGCGCATGTTGCTAATGCCGTAGGTGCGCCACTGCATGCCGAATCCCAGCATGAAGTGGGTGCGGCGTCGGCCTTGCGGATAATATACTACGTTTATGAGGTGGTCGAGGTTCCACTCCATGGTGTGCGAAGTCTTGAAGTTGAGTGCATCGGGAGCGTTGAGCGGCAAGGCAAAGCCAAAACCGCCAAGGTTGAGGCGAGCGGAGAAATAGCTGCGGCGACGTTTAACCACGTTTTTGTCGTTTCGGTGTTTAACCACGTTTTTGTCGTTTCGGTCGCGGTCCACGAATGGGATTTGGAAGCCGAATCGGCGATTTTCCTCATTCACCACCGATTCGCCCGAAGGCTCGATGGTTCGCGAATAGAGGTAGTCGTCATTATCTTTCTGGCCATTGATTTCTATGGTCACTTTGCCGTCTTTTTCTATCACTTTCACGCTCTTGGGGTTTGTGATGTTGATACTGTCGTTGTAAGCCGAATCTTCAGCCCATGCGGTGGTTGCCATGCCCATGGCTGCCGCGAGTAGAATGGTGGTTTTGTAGTTCATAATAGTATGCTGATATTGTTATTTTATCGAGTTTGTATTTATTTGTGGGGAAGTTACTTGAACATTTGCTTGAGTTCGTCGAAAGTGGCTTTGCCAGTCATATCTACCACTGTAATGTCAGCCACAACGTCGCTTTCGGGCTTATTCACTCTGAAGAAGATAAAGCGATTTTTGTTGCCGCCCGAATCAAATACGTAGAATCCGTATTGCAGGCATCCGTTTTTGGTTCCTTCCTCCTTGTGTGACGCCATTTTTGCGTCTTTTGTAATCCATTTTAGCGCCATTTTCGCCAGTTTGGCGTTGCCCGTTACCGTGATGCTTCGGAACGACGTCAGTTTGTATGGTTTCAGCTCCTTGCCCTTTACCACCACTGCAGTCACATCGCGGTGCAACATGATGTTGTCGGTGAAGAATGCGTCGATATACAATTCTCCAGCCACAACCGAGGCAGCGGTGAAGGCGATGAATAAAATTATTAGTGCGAATCGTTTCATAAGGCAGAAGGTTGGTTGATGGTGTTGAAAATATCGTGAAGTTGCTCATCGACGGCGTAGCCCGACTGGTTGATATCTACGTCGTGCATAGCATCGTGCATAAGCTGCAAGGCTTGATTGACGTCGGTGCTCTTCACGCCGCCCACATAGGAAATCAGGCAGTTCGACTGGCGATAATGCGTTACGGCAGCCGAGGCAACCATCAGCGCAATGCAGGCAGCGGCGAGCCACGGAGCAATTCGTCGCTGGCTTCGAGGCTTAGCGTGAAGTTTGCGGCCCAAAGAAGCAAAACCCATCACAGCCTTAACCTCCGAGAAGCGCGGGTCGGATGTCGAAGCCACGAATTGCTTCAACTGCAATTCCTCGTCGGGCGATAGCGAAGCGTCGAAATATCGATTGCAAGCGTCAAGCCAGTAGTCGATGTCGTGCTGAGAGACGATTTTGTGATTTCTCATAATTCACAAGAGTTGTTAAAGTGGTTACGTATAGTGATTCGGGCTCGAGAGAGGGCTTTGCGCACCGCTTCGGGCGAGATTCCCAGTTGCGAAGCTATCTCCTCGGTGCTCATATCGCTGTATTCTTTCATTCTGAACACCGTCTGCTCACGCTCGGAGAGTTGCTGCATCACTATCTGCTCTATGCGGCGAAAAGCATCGTGGCGTTCGGCATCTTCAGCCACATGGCTATATGCGCCATCGGCATGGTGTTCGTCGAGAGGAACCACGCCATGCCGCTCCTGGCGGCGGTGAGCATCGATAGAAGCGCGTTTCACCTGCGTTATGGCAATGGCTTGGGCGTGGTTGGGGTCGTTGATGTCGCGGCGATGCAGCCACAGCGAGCAGAACGCATCTTGCAGAGCATCCTCGGCATCTTCATCGTGATGGAAAAGACTATGGGCATAGCGGCTCAAGCGTCGCTGCAGCTGCTCGAATATCGATGTCATTTGCTTTTCGTCCATAGTCTGATAAATGAGTTTCTGTATGTAAAAACGCCCGAAACGGCAGAGTGTGACATTAATTGGTGATTTTTTTTGGCCGGTATGCAGACAGCAGTGCGCCAAAACGACAAAAAGGACCGCATCATGATTGATGCAGCCCTTTGCTAAAGTAGCGGGATCGAGAATTGAACTCGAGACCTCCGGGTTATGAATCCGACGCTCTAACCAACTGAGCTATCCCGCCATCCTTACAACGTCCTTTCGGAATTGCGAGTGCAAAGTTATTACTTAATTTTTGATTTTGCAAACATTGCTGGGCTTTTTTCGCGAAAAAATTGCGAGAAAAA
>CALZAF010000244.1 GCA_945612775.1 uncultured bacterium
TTACACATCCCCGTGCAACGCTCCGTAAGTCAGCACCTTACGACCGAATCTTTTTTTTCCGAGCTATTTTCATCAGCCGGTAAAGAATCTCCCCGTCAACGATATTTAGCCCATTGCATCGCCAAGACGACGCAGCTTACCAATCCCCCGAGTACGAAATATGGGCGAGCTCCCCGCCCGCCCTTATATATAAGGTGTAACGAAAAGCGGCCGAAGATTAATTCGACCGCTATTAGATATTTTTCAAATCTTAGAATTCTGCATTCTTTGGAGTGCGTGGGAATGGGATCACGTCGCGAATGTTTGTCATACCTGTTACGAAAAGCAACAAACGCTCGAAACCGAGACCAAATCCGCTATGAGGCACAGTGCCGAACTTGCGGGTATCGAGATACCACCACATATCCTTCATTGGAATGCCGAGTTCCTGGATGCGACCAAGCAACTTGTCGTAGTTCTCTTCGCGCTCCGATCCGCCGATGATTTCGCCAATCTTTGGGAACAAAACGTCCATAGCGCGAACGGTCTTGTTGTCGTCGTTCATCTTCATATAGAACGCCTTGATTTCCTTAGGATAGTCGGTCAAAATCACTGGACGCTTGAAGTGCTCTTCCACGAGGAATCGTTCGTGTTCGCTTGCCAAATCTACGCCCCAATAAACTGGGAATTCAAACTTGTGACCCTTAGCAACAGCTTCTTCGAGAATCTTGATGCCTTCGGTGTAAGGCAGACGCACGAAGCTGCCCTTAAGCACGCCTTCGAGTCGAGCTATCAATTCCTTGTCGAACATATCGTTTAGGAATTGAATATCGTCCTTACAGTTGTCGAGAGCCCACTTAATGCAGTATTTGATGAACTCTTCGGCGAGGTCCATATTGTCGGTAATGTCGTTGAACGCAACTTCTGGTTCAATCATCCAGAATTCAGCCAAGTGGCGTGGAGTATTGCTGTTCTCAGCACGGAATGTAGGGCCGAAAGTATAGATTGCTCCAAGAGCCGTAGCTGCAAGTTCGCCTTCGAGCTGACCCGATACTGTCAAGCTTGTCTGCTTGCCAAAGAAATCGTCGTCGTAGGTGATGCTGCCATTCTCATCTTTCTTCAAATTGTAAAGGTTCTTAGTGGTCACTTGGAACATCTGGCCAGCACCTTCGCAGTCGCTTGCTGTGATGATAGGCGTATGGAAATAGAAGAATCCGCGTTCGTGGAAGAACTTATGGATAGCAATCGCCATATTGTGACGGATGCGGAAAACGGCGCCAAAGGTGTTGGTGCGACCGCGCAAGTGTGCAATTTCGCGAAGATACTCCATTGTGTGGCCTTTTTTCTGCAATGGATAGGTCTCAACATCGGCTGTGCCGTAGATTTCTATTGTCTCGGCTTGGATTTCGCATGTCTGACCCTTACCTTGCGATGCCACCAACAGGCCCTCTACACAAAGGCTCGAGCCGGTGGTAATTGGCTTCAACTGCTCGTCGGTAAACTTAGCCAAATCCACCACGATTTGCACATTCTTTATAGTAGAACCGTCGTTAAGAGCGATAAACTGCACGTTCTTGTTACCACGACGAGTGCGAACCCAGCCCTTAACGCACACTTTCTCCCCTATCAAATCTGGGGTGAAGATGTCCACTATCTTTGTTCTTTTAATTGCCATTTTTTCGATTAGTTTTTTATTGTAGGTATAAAGTTGAGCCGCCTTTTCCGTATGGAAGAGGCAACCCAACATTATTAATGTTATTTATAAGCAGCCACTGATGGCATCTTATTATTCAAATGAGTTTTGCTTCAAGAAGTTCACTTCCTCCTGAGTCAAATAGCGCCAGCGGCCTCGTGGCAAGTTCTTCTTGGTAAGACCTGCGAAGTAAACTCTATCCAGCTTAACCACGTGATAGCCGAGCGACTCGAAAATTCGGCGAACCACACGGTTGCGGCCCGAGTGGATTTCAATGCCGGCTTGCTTGCGGTCGGTTGGCGAAACGTAGCTGATAGCATCAGCGTGGATTGGTCCGTCATCGAGCTCTACACCATCGGCGATGTGCTGCATATCTTCTTCGCTGATTGGCTTATCTGTCCAAACTTGGTAGATTTTCTTCTTAACATACATTGGGTGAGTAAGTTTCGAAGCCAAATCGCCATCGTTGGTAAGCAATAGCACGCCAGTGGTGTTGCGGTCAAGTCGGCCTACAGGATAGATGCGTTCGGTGCAAGCGCCCTTCACCAAGTCCATCACCGTCTTGCGGCCATTAGGATCATCGCTGGTAGTTACAGTATCCTTTGGCTTGTTGAGCAGAATGTAGCACTTGCTTTCTGCCACTACCACCTTGCCATCATATTCCACTACGTCGCTGCGAGTAATCTTAACGCCCAACTCGGTTACTACTTGTCCGTTAACGCTCACAAGTCCCTTTTGAATCAATTCATCAGCTTCGCGGCGTGAACATACACCCGCATTTGCCATAAATTTATTTAGACGCAATTGTTCGTTTGGATCAACTGCTGGCATTTCATATTCTATACGTTGCGGACGCGGTGTGAAGCGCATCTGCATCTTTGGTTGAGCTGGCTTTCTATTCTTCTGACGATTGTTGTTAAATCCGCCTTGTTGACGATTGCCGTAACCGCCCTGCTGACGATTGCCGTAACCGCCTTGTTGACGATTGCCATAACCGCCACCTTGCTGACGATTGCCGTAGCCACCGCCCTGTTGACGATTGCCGTAACCACCACCTTGCTGACGATTGCCGTAGCCACCGCCTTGTTGACGATTGCCATAACCGC
>CALZAF010000245.1 GCA_945612775.1 uncultured bacterium
CCCGAATGGTGGCAGAATTATAAGACATTCACCAAGAATCAGCTCACCGAACTAACCACTAACTATGGCAACATCGACATCCTTTGGCTCGATGGCGGATGGGTGCGTGGCGACGACGTAGATCTCGATGATATCCTTGTGGATGCCCGCAAACGCAATCCGGGTATGATTAGCGTGGATCGCGCCATTCACGGCAAAAACGAGAATTATCAGACTCCAGAGCGCGGAATCCCCGATGTGCAGCTCGATAATCCATGGGAAAGCTGCATCACGCTGTCGAACGACTGGGGTTGGGTGCCAAATGCGCCATATAAGTCGGCTCAGAAGGTGATAAACACCCTTGTGGAAGCCACAGCCAAGGGCGGAGCGCTGCTGCTGGGCATCGGTCCCGACGCGATGGGCACCATAGAGCAGCCTATAGTAGATAGATTGAAGGTGATAGGCAAGTGGTTGCGCGCCAACGGCAAAGCCATCTATGGCACACGCAACGCCGAGGTATATCACGACGGCAATGTGTGGTTTACTGCCGATAAGGATGGCAGCACCATCTATGCCATCTATGCCCTTCCCGAAGGCGAGACCTTGCCAGCCGAGATAACTTGGAGCGGCAATGCGCCAAAAGGCAGCGTGCGCATCCTTGCCAACGGCAAGACCGTGAAAGCCACTACCGCGGGCGGCAAGACCACAGTGCGATTGCCCAAGGGCTTGGCGCAAGAGCCAGTGGCACTGGAATTTAAGGTGAAATAAAATCAATAAAACTAATAAACCCAACTATTTGAGACTATGAATATCAGCAAGATTTCGAGCGTAGCGAGCGCATTATTGGCATCGTTTGCCATCAGCGCATCGGCACAATCGTATGTGCATGAGCAGAGCAAGGATTACATTTGGCCTACCGACCCACAGGTGGTGGCTAAACTACAAGACTGGCAAGACCTAAAGTTCGGTGTGCTATTGCACTGGGGACTTTATTCGGTGCCAGGTATGGTGGAATCGTGGGCAATCACTTCGGAGGACTGGATTACGCCTCCAGCAGATAAGACCTACGAAGAATATAAGCAGTGGTACTGGGGCTTAATCGACCAATTTAACCCCTTTAAATTCAATCCCGAACAATGGGCAAGAGTGGCTAAAGACGCTGGTATGAAATATGTGATTTTCACCACCAAGCACCACGACGGATTCTGCCTATGGGACACCAAGACCACCGATTTCAATGTTACTAACAGCGGTTTCAAGGGCAATCCACGCCAAGACGCATTGCGCTATGTGCTCGATGCATTCCGCAACGAAGGCCTTATGCCAGGCACATATTTCTCGAAACCCGACTGGCACAGCGACTACTACTGGTGGACCAAGAAAGCAACTCCAAACCGCAGCCACAACTACAAAATCGAGCAATATCCTGAGCGTTGGAACAACTATAAGAAGTTTGTGTTCGACCAAGTGGAAGAACTCATGACTAACTACGGCGATGTGGATATCCTATGGCTCGACGGTGGTTGGTGCACTGCTCCACGCGAAGATATCAACCTCGACGGCATCGTGGAAATGGCTCGCAAGAAGCAACCAGGCCTTATAGTGGTGGAACGTGCTTGCCCAGGCATTCACGAAAACTATCAGACTCCAGAGCAGACCATCCCCGACCATCAGATTCTTAACCCATGGGAAAGCTGCATCACACTCACCTACGACTGGGGTTGGACTCCACGCAACACTTGGAAAACTCCTGCAAAGGTAATCTCGATATTGACCGAAATCGTGGCTAAGGGCGGTTCGCTCGTGCTTGGCGTAGGTCCAACACCTGAAGGCGAAATCGAGCCAAAGACAGTGGAAGAACTCGCAGTGATAGGCCAGTGGATGCGCGCCAACGGCGAAGCCATCTATAGCACCGTGCCCACTCCAGTGTATCGCAACGACGACAGCACCATCTGGTTCACAGCCAACAAGGACGGCAAGACCATCTATGGCATTGTGCCACAAAAGGACGATGCCGACTTCCCAGCCACCATCTCGTGGAAGGGTAATGTGCCAGTGAAGGGCAGCAAGATAGTGCAACTCAGCACAGGCAAGAAGCTTAAATACCAAACTGTGGGCGACGTTACCACAGTGACCTTGCCTCGCGATGCCAATGGCAGCAACGGCGTAGCATTTAAGATTATCACCAAGAAGTAAAATATCTCGCAGTACGCTATGCCTCGGCATAGCTATAGCGAGAATACATAACACCCCACAATCACCCGCGTGCGAATCACAAAACACCGCCCGCGGGTGATTTTTTTGCATTAAAGTCGAGGGCTTATGCGTAAAAATTTTTTCTTACAGGCTAAATTTGTCACAACCTCCATCGGCGCCAAAATAGCCCAAAATGAGGCGGATTCCGAAAAAGTGCGGCTTTTTTCGGAATTGATTCCAAAAATGTTTGGCTTTTTCGGAATTGATTCCGAAAAAGTTACTATATTTGCAGAAATTAAATATAGAAAGTATGATAAACAGGGTGTTAGAGACAAACATACGAAATCTGCTAGGCGGAGGGAAAGCAATCACAATAATGGGAGCTCGCCAGGTGGGCAAATCCACGCTATTGCACCAAATGCTTGGAACAAGAGACGATATTTTGTGGCTTAGCGGTGATGAACCGGATGTGCGTGAGATGTTCGACGGCATCACATCTACACGGCTACGTGCCATAATAGGCAATAAGAAAATTGTGGTAATAGATGAAGCACAGCGAATAGAGAATATCGGACTCCATATAAAATTGAT
>CALZAF010000246.1 GCA_945612775.1 uncultured bacterium
ACGAGGGCAAAACCATACAAGTGCAACCGGTGTATGATTGGTGCTTGGAGCAATCAACTAAAATGGATAACCCGGAAATATAATGCATATTAGCCTATAATAGAAGTGTAAATTACTGCGTTTTAGATGGGCGAAATATGTAAATTACTGCGTTTTGGATAGGGTAAAATATGTAAATTAGTGCGTTTTGAATAGGGCAAAATATGTAAATTAGTGCGTTTTAGAGTATTTAAAACATTGACATATAAGCGTATATGATTTTTGGCATTTTGTAGATGCTTTTTGGGGAAAATGATGAGCGGATATGTTATGTGAGAAGCGGATGCCAATCTGCATCTCCGAAGCTGATTGGCTTGGAGGTCGTGGCACACCACACTGGTCGCTGCGCTCCCTCTGTGTGGTGCTAACCATAAATCAACGTCTCCGACGTTGTGCTGCGGTCGCGCCATCTGTTAGATAACCTTATCTGGTAAATCTGTTGGATCTGTGTGAGATTAAGTTGGCAGCGGCGGGTGTTTATCTCCGAGGCTATGTTGCGGCAGATTATATCGATTCCCACCGTAAAAATCCGCTGACCCGAAATTACATTGCGATAGTGGGCTGATAAAATATTGCGGTCGGAGGCTTTGGGCTTCCGACCGCTGGTGTATTTTTATTGAGTGGAGTGCCACTTCAATATTTTTTTTGATTAGATGGTGTGCAAATTTGTGCCCTTTAGGGCAGCTTGCTGCTGCGGGGTGGGCGTCTGTTTAGTCAATTTGCACGATTAGGAAGTTGCTGAGTTCCCAGAACTTTTTGCTGTTGAGGATTACGAGTTTCTTGCTGTTGCCGTCTTCTACGATTTGGTAACTTTCGGCAGGGTGCTTGCTAAGCACTTTAGCCTTTTTGCTGTGAAGTGGGATTTCGTTGAGGGTGCGTTTGTCGGCGCGGGTGAAATATGATAGTTCGTAGTCCGATTCCATCACCTTAGTCTTGCGCAAGAATCCGCTTTCTATGATTTTGTTCTTTTTGAGTTCTGATTTCGAGCCTGTTACATAGTAGCACAGGTTGAGGGCATTGTTTAGGCGTTCCGATTCTTCTTGTGCTGCTTTCTTCTCGATGGTAGCTTGAGCGTTTTGAGTGATGAGCGAATCCACGTCCTTGTTAAGGTCGCCGATTTTGATGTTAGCTGCAGCAAGTTCGGCTTGCAAGTTGGCTATAGTCTCCTCTTGCATAGCTATTTGCGCGCGCAGGGCTTCGATGGTTTTCTTCATCTCCTCGTTATAGTTATTCGATTTGCTTAGGCGGGCTTCGAGGTTTTCGATGCTGCGGCGACGCGATTCGATGTCGAGTTTGATGAGTTTAATGTCGTTGATGATTTCCTGCTTACGGCTTGGCGATTCGTTTGAGAGGTTAGATATGCTAAGCAGGTTTTCCATTTCCTTAATTTGGTAGATGCCTTCGCTTATGGCAGCGAATAGCGATAGCAGACTGTCTTTTTCGGCGAGGGCTGTTTTTAGTGAGTCGTCGTGAGCGGTGTTGACGGTTTGCTGCTGCTCATCGGTGGCTTTATTGCCAGTGCAGGCGCACATTATTGCCACGAGCACGCATATTAATGATAATGCTGACTTTCTCATAGTTAAAAATGGAATTAGTGGTTATTCTTCGTTATTTTCGATTTTGAATTTGTTCTTAAATTTGGCGTATTTATCCACCTTAACTGCGGCTTCTGGCTCTTTGCCAGCCACTACTATCACAATCTCGCCACGAGGTTGATTTTGAGTGAAATAGTCCACCAGCTCTTGCAGGGTGCCGTTGTGGGTGGTGTTGTGCACCTTCGAGATTTCGCGGCAAACCGAAGCCTCGCGGTCGGCGCCAAAAGTCTCGGCGAATTGCTGCAGGGTTTTGAGCAGACGCATAGGTGACTCGTAGAATATCATGGTTCGCTGTTCGTCGGTTAGTGCTGCGAGCTTCGATGCTCTGCCTTTCTTTTGAGGCAAGAAGCCTTCGAAGCAGAATCGCTCGCAGGGTAGTCCGGAATTTACGAGGGCTGGCACGAATGCGGTGGGCCCTGGCAGGGTTTCCACCTCGATGCCTTGTCGGCGACATTCGCGCACGAGCAGAAAACCAGGGTCGGAGATGGCTGGTGTTCCTGCATCGGAGATGAGCGCTAAGGTGCGTCCGCCTTCGAGTTGCGAGATTACCGAAGGCAGGGCTTCGTGTTCGTTAAACTTATGGTGGCTGTGCATAGGGGTGGCAATACCGAAGTGCTTCATGAGCACGCCGCTGGTGCGGGTGTCTTCGGCAAGCACCATATCCACGCTTTTGAGCACGTTAACGGCTCTTACGCTCATATCTTCGAGGTTGCCCACTGGGGTGGGCACTATGTAGAGTTTGCCAGCCATTTATAGTTGTTGTCGTTTGTTCCAGAAGTGGTTTTTGATGATTACCATAAAGTCGGCTACTTCGGGTGAGTCGTGTTCCCACTCAAGGTCGTTGTAGAAGTAGTCTTCGGCTTCGTCGAAGGTTGACATGCTGTCGATAAGGTTGAGTGTATCGTTCATCACCGAGTCGCTGTTGCCGAACAGTTCGCGGCGATAGCGGAAGCGGTCGTTAAGCGAGAATGCGTGACGCAGGTCTTTGCTCATATTTCGTTGCAGAGCCTCGTCGAGGCGCATTGCTTCCTCGTCTTCCTCATCGTTTTCGAAGTCGTCGGCGGTGATTGGCTCGGCATCGTCGGCTATCTCCTCATCGGCT
>CALZAF010000247.1 GCA_945612775.1 uncultured bacterium
AATTCTTCAATGGAAACGAAGTTATAACCCTTCTTCTTCAGAGTCTTGATAAGGTCGGGCAGACGGTTGTAGAACTTATCGGTGCGTTCCGGCTCGGTACCGATATGCACCATCAGCAGATGCCCGTTCAAGCCATTTGCATCGCTCTTTTCGCACTTCATAATTGCGTCCCAGAGCTGCTTGCTCGAACGATACTTATCGCCCATGCTCGGCGTGGTATAGTCGTACGACGAACCAGTGCCTGGAGTAAAATTCACTACTTGCAGACCCAGCTCTTTTGCCCAACTCGACACGGTGCTGTTATACCACTCATATGGAGGAATAAAGTAAGGAGCGTCGGTTTTAGAGATACCGTGCTGTGCAAGCGACTCGAAGCTGCGTTTCATATCGTCCATAAATTCTTGCTTGCTAACGAGCATCGAATCGGGATTCTCCCACGACATATACAGCAGATGGCCGAAACTATGGCTTCCCACATAGTGGCCTTCGTCCTTGATGCGCTTCAGCAAATCGGGGAACTGCTTGGCAAATTCGCCTGTGATAAAGAATGCGCCCTTCACATTTTGCTTTTTCAGCGTATTGAGCACTTTCTCGCCGCCTTCGGCTCGATCATGTCCTGTGAAAACGAGGCAAATGTTCTTCTTCGACACATCACCGCGCACCACACCGCCTTTACTATACACATTCTTGTCGGCTTCTGCCCCGATCTGTGCCATGCCTTCTTTCTGGTAGGTCGAAAGCGGGAAGGTCAGCGATGCAGTACCGTCCATAGTGGGCTCATTGGTCGAATAGTCGTGCATGTTGTCGTGATACACCATATAATCCATCTGGAAATCGTCGTAATTGGTCGGTCCAAATCCATTTCTAACATCATGAGCAAGGTTTACGCCTCTCAGACCGTCGAAGATATTCTTATACACAGGTCCGTCGACGAGTCCGCCTGTGGTATTTCCAACCTCCTCATACACCAGACTCGAATGTGGCTGCTTGGGGTAGTTGCCGCCTATAGGCAGTTCCACCACCATGCTCACGCCCCAAGGATTGCAACCAAAGAGCCAGTCGCGAAGCGAACCTTCCATCTCTTCATAGGTAGTATCGCCTGTGAGTTGGCGGTAAAGGATACACTGGGTGAGAAGCGCCGTCGTGAGGTTATTGGAGCACCACACACTTGGCACGCCGTTGAGGAATGGCGAATCGAGCTCCTTAGCGCGCTCGAGCACACGCTGCAAACCGCTCTTGATGTTGCGCACAAACTCTCGCTTAACGCGTTCGTCGCCCATCTTGGCAAGCTGGTAGTGACCCATGTTCATAAAAGGATAAATCTGATAGTGCTTCACACTGTCGGCGCCCATCCATGGCGTAATCGGTTCGCGGCGGCCGTATTCTATAGCTTGCTGCAAATATTTCTTATCTCCGGTCTTTCGATACATTTCTATCGCACCAAGTTCCATGTCATCCACCCAGTTGTCCTCCTCGTAGATGTAGGGCGACACCACCGACGCCGTCTGGCAGTTGCCTGGCTTATCGAGCCCAACTTGATAGGCATCGGCTGCTTTTGCTCCAATAATTTCGGCAAGTTCGGGATAGAATGGCTTCAGAATCTCAGAACCGAGGGCGAAATCGCTCGCAAACTTACCTGCAGTGCTTGCCACACCCATCGTGGCGTTCATAAACTTGCCACGCTGCTGTGGTTCGCCTGTGCAGAAATACACCGGGCGTCCGTTATTAGGGCCGTAGCCGTAGTCGGCTGGGTCGTTTTGAGGCAATCGCATACCCGCATGATCGCGGTCGTCGGCAAGCTGGTTATAGAGTTCGCCTTTCTCGGGATTCATGCGATTGAGCCAATCCATACCCCACCTTATTTCGTCAACTATATCAGGAATCCCGTTTGGGCCTTCAAAGCCGTCGGTATTGCGATAGTCGCCGAAGGCTTCGGGGTTCTGCTGAAAAGCAAACATCATCTGATAGATGGCATTTGCGGTGGTTGTGGTATATTGCAAGCAGTCGCTGGCGTCGTGCCATCCGCCTCGCACGTCGAGATATTGCCCGGTCTTAGTGGGATGATACACTATATAGCCATCTTTCTGGTGGCAGTGGGCATTCAGAAAGGGATTAAATCCGCATCGGTTCTGACGCAGATAATTGAGTACAAAATCGGCAGTACCGTTATACACAGCGCCATTGATGGCGAAATCTGCCGAACGCGCTTCACCTACCTTTATATAATAGGTGCCCGGCGCTGTAAGTTTCGAGAAATTCAAGCGACAGGTGGTGAGCATCTTGCCGTAGGGCGCAGTAGCTGTCACTTCGCCCTGTGCCGACCGATACACCACCTTGTGGGTAAAGGCATCGCATACTTCGAAAGCACTCACCGCGCGCTCTTCGTTGCTGAGAAACACTGCCACCTTAGTGGCTTTGGGAATATATCCCAACTGATTAATTCTGATGTAGTCGGCTGCATAGCTTGCCGCCACCATCGCACTCGCTAAAATAGCTGTTAACAATCGTCTCATGACATTTTAGGTTTTATGGTTTTCTGTATAATGGTTTAACGTGAGTTCTATGAAACATAATTAATTGAAAATTAGAGAAATAGCGGAATTTTTAGTAACTTTATAGTGCAAAAAAAGCAACCGCTATATTCCCTAAATACAAAATTATAGAAATTTTTTCAATTTGTTACGATTTCAGCAAAGTTTTTGATAAAACCGTTGACCAAAATGCCATAACGGCTTG
>CALZAF010000248.1 GCA_945612775.1 uncultured bacterium
GCGGCTTGCTCGTGGAGCTTGATAAGGCTATCGCAAATCGAGACACATACACAAAAGGGAAGCTTGAGCGAATAGACTCTCTCCGGAGAGAGGTGGATGGAGCAAAAACACTTGATGAAAGTTATCGTAAGAAGATGACTCTGGCAGGAGAGTATGAAACTTTTGTTAGCGACTCGGTGCTAAAATTGCTAAGCCAATGCCTTGCGATAGCGCATGAACTCGACAAAGAAGAATATAAGATAGAGTGCAGTCTGCGTATGGCGATGGCGTATTCCACATCAGGGCTATTTGTGGCAGCCGACAGCATCTTTTCGGAGCTTGATTACAATTCGCTTGAGGTGTCGCAGAACGGACTTTATTGCTACGCAAGAATCCGGTATTGTGAAAATATGATTCGAGACATAAATGATGCTCGATTTTCGGCGAAGTATAGCGATGAAATCGATTGGCGCCGAGACGAATTAATGAAATTGTGGGATTCGGCATCTGTGCCACACCGCAAGGAGTTGGCAAACAAATACGAGAGCATGGGCCGATATAACGACGCGCTAAAAATACTGCTCGAAGTGTATGGTAAGGAAACGGTGGGGACTCACGGATATGCTATGCTGTCGATGTCGCTTGCAAAGTGCTATAGGTTGATGGGTCGCAGCGACTTGTCGAAGCGATACTTGCTGATAGCAGCCATTACCGATATAAAGTTGGCAATCAAGGAAAACGAAGCGCTATTGGCGCTTAGCATCCTGCTTTATGACGAAGGCGACATCGACCGCGCTTATCGTTATGTGAAGTACTGCCTTGAAGATGCCAATTTCTATAATTCTCATTTTAAGGATTCGGTGATAGCTCGTACCTACTCGATAGTAGATTCCGCCTATATGGCGAAACTTGAGAGCCAGCAGAAGAAGTTGCAAAGCTATCTGATAGTAATCAGTATCATAGTGGTGCTGCTTGTGGTAGCAGTGTTCGAGAGTTATCATCAGCGACATAAATTGATGCGAGCCAGAGTAGCATTAAAGAGTGTAAACAGTGATTTGTTGACAATGAACAATCGCTTGGATGAGGCAAACCCAATCAAGGAGCGATATGTGGGATATTTTATGAATCAGTGCTCTGTGTACATCAATAAGCTCGACGATTTTCGCAAGAATGTCAATCGAAAGATTAAAACGGGTCAGATAGATGATTTGTATGTGCTATCGTCGCGACCTTTGGAAAAGGAGTTGGAGGATATGTATGCAAATTTCGACCGCGCATTCTTGAATCTATATCCCGACTTTAAGGAGAAGTTTAATGCCTTGCTAAAGCCCGAAGCACGCATCGAGACCGAAAAAGATAGGCTTAACATCACATTGCGCATATATGCATTGATGCGAATGGGAATTACGAATATGGGGCAGATTGCAAAGTTCTTGAACTACTCATTGCAGACTGTATATAACTATAAAAGCAAGGTGAAGAAAGACTCCCTTCTTGATGGTGATGCATTTGAGGAAGAAGTGAAAAAAATCGGTAAAATAAGCCACTAATAGCACCCGTTCTCAGCTTAATCTTAAGAAATATACTTCATAAATGATTCAAAAGAACCTACTTAAATTAGTGGGCTCTTTTTATGTATATGCCTGATATATAAATATTTAAATTTTCAAAAGACCTAATCAATACTACTTTTGGATATACTTGCCGATAGCGACTGTTTGGTTAATGCCGATATTTGCAATACGGAATACGACATAAACCTACAAAAACGGAAATTATAAACTAAACCCAAACGATATGAAATTCTCGGAAGTATATATTAAGTATTATTCAAAGTTAAGGCGCTTTGCAATCGACTTTGTGGAAGATGAGCAAGATGCTGAGAACTTGGTTCAAGATGCTTTTATGGAGCTATGGAAGAGTAGCGACGAACTTGAAAGAATCAATAATATTAATGCATATATGTTCCGACTTGTGAAAAATAGGTGCCTTGACTTTTTAAAGCATAAAGTGACAGAACAGAAGTATGCCAAGAACGTGCTTAGCACAGCCGACTATCGACTGAGTGCATTGGATAGCTTTAATGAGACAGGGGTGTTTATGACCGATTTAGAGAATGATGTTCGTTCTGCAATATCGGCGCTGCCGCAGCGGTGTCGCACAATTTTTGAGTTGAGCCGATTTGAAGGCAAAAAATATCGTGAAATAGCCGAGATGTTATCGATATCGGAGAATACCGTAGAGATACAGATGGGGATAGCCATTAAGCGATTGAAATCCAGCTTGGCACACTATTTATGATTAGAAAAATCCGCAAGGAAATAAATACTTTTAATTATTAACTTAAAACTTAAATCGTATGAAGACAAATTTTACTTCGAAGAAAGGCATAATTGCCTTATTGGCATTTATGGCAGTGGTAACATCATGTTACACAATCAAGAGAATCGCTCAACCACACGAAATAGTGGCTGGTCAGGAGATTACATCTCGTTCGGTAATAATATATGCTGAGGGAGATAACAAACAATCGCCAAGTTATGGTTGTTTCGGCATACGAGTGCCAGAAGGTTGGACAGTGTCGATGCCAAGCAATAGCTATGAGCAGTGGGAAAATGGCGAGGTTACAGCAACCCATGTGATGGTGCCCAATGAAAAGTATACCGATATTTTGAATTTTCGCTATCCAGCTAAAGGGTATATATGGTATGGCTATAGCACTACTGAAAAGCTTGCTCACAAGTTGCA
>CALZAF010000249.1 GCA_945612775.1 uncultured bacterium
TCTCAACGCGTTTGGCGAAAAAATGCTCACGCTTGGCCTGGATTTGTATTTGGTGGAGTGGCGGCGGGGCTGGGGTGCAAAAAATTTTGGCGAAATGGAAATGATATTGTAACTTTGCTGATGCGTGTCTGGGCTGGGCTTGGGGCTTGGCGGCTGGAGCTGCTTTGGCGGCGGTTTTCGCCTATGGCGGTGGTTCCCCGGTAATTGCACGGGGCGGAAGCATCGGCACGCATCTTTTCGCAGTCGGAATTTGCCTATTTGGCTGTGAATCTGCATATTAAAGAACAACAAAACGCTTAACCACAACAAAATTTTTTGCGCTAAACCAAACGAAACATGAAATTACTAAAGAAATCGATTATTTGTGCCATGATGGCACTTGCGGCACTCACGGCGGCATCGCAGGAGCGTCTGCCCGAGTATCTGCAAGCAGAGAAATTCACTCAGGAGAAGCTCAACACGATGCTATTCAGCACTACCCTTCGCCCCAACTGGATGGCAAAGGGCAGCATGTTTTGGTATGAATACAAGACCAGCGAAGGCACCTTCTGGTGGGTGGTGAATCCAGCCACACGCACCAAAAAGGCGCTGTGGGACCGCGAAAAGATGGCAGCCGACCTCACCGAGATAGTTCACGACCCTTTCGAGGCTCGCCACTTGCCTATTTCGAACCTTAAGGCGCTGAAGGACGGCGAGACATTCTCGTTTGAGATAGTTTCGACCCAAGACGACAAAAAGCCTAAAAAGGACGACAAAGAGGGCGATAAGAAGAAAGGCAAGAAGCGCGGCAGCGGCAAAAAGATATATTTCTTCGAGTGGAACTATGCCACCCAGACCTTGAAGCACCTTGCCGATAAGGAAGAGCGCGAGGAAGAAAGCGCCGATTGGGCTAACGTGTCGCCCGACAAGAGCACCGTAATCTTCGCCAAAGACCTCAACCTGTATCGCATGAGCTACGACGACTATAAAAAGGCACTCAAGGACGAGAACGACAGCACCATAGTGGAAGTGGCACTCACCACCGACGGCGTGAAGGACTTCGGCTACGGCATACCATATTCAACGCTCAACACCGACACACTGTGCAACGGCAAACGCCGCGCAGCTTGGGGCGCTTGGTCGCCCGACTCGCGCCACTTTGCCACCATCATCGAGGACAATCGCGAGGTGAAAGAGCTTTGGGTGATCAACGCTATGGCAAATCCACGCCCAACGCTCGAAACATACAAATATCAGATGCCGGGCGAGATGGAAGCTCCTGTGGAACATGTGTATGTGTTCGACATGACCAACAACAGCCGCAAGGAAGTGAATACAGCCCGATTTAAGCATCAAACCCACGGATTGGAGTACGCTCCACGCGATAAGCGCAAGTCGTGGGATCCCGACGAGCCCACCATTTGGCTTGGCGACAACAATCACTTCTACCTCAATCGCTCGAGCCGCGATTTGCACCGCATCGACATCTGTTCTTACACCATCGGCGAGGACACCATAGTGCCACTCATCGAGGAACGCATGAACACCTATCAAGAACTTCGCCGACTGCATGCCGTGAACGGCGGTAGCGAACTCATACACTGGAGCGAACGCGACGGTTGGGCTCACCTCTACCTCTACGACGGCAACGGCAAGCTCAAAAACCGCATCACCAAGGGCAGCTGGCACGTGGAAGATGTGATAAAGGTGGATGAACGCACCCGCACCATCTACTTCAGCGCCTGCGGCCGCGAAGAAGGCGAAAATCCCTACTACGAACACCTCTACAGCGTGCGCTTCGACGGCACCGGACTGCGCTGCATCACCCCAGGCGACTATTTCCACGCTGCTATGATGGACCAAGACGGCCGCTATGTGGTGGACAACTATTCGCGCGTCAACACCATCCCACGCACCGACCTCAAAGATGCCCTCGGCAACAAGATTATGACTCTGGAAGAAGCCGACTTCTCGCAACTCATTGCCAACGGCTATCAATTCCCCGAGCCATTTAAGGTAAAGGCAGCCGACGGCGTCACCGACCTATATGGCGTGATGTTCAAGCCATTCGATATGGACACCACCAAGACCTATCCAATAGTGGATTACGTATATCCCGGACCGCAGGTCGAGGCTGTGTATTACCCATTCACCCGCATGACCGTTCGCACCGACCGCTTGGCACAAGCCGGATTTGTGGTAATCTCGGTGGGTCAGCGCGGCGGACACCCCAATCGCTCGAAGTGGTATCACAACTTCGGCTACGGCAATATGCGCGACTACCCTCTCGCCGACCATAAATACGCCATCGAACAGCTCGCCAACCGCTATAAGTGGATCGACATCGACCGCGTGGGCATTCACGGCCATTCGGGCGGCGGATTTATGAGCACAGCCGCCATCTGCCAATATCCCGACTTCTTCAAGGCAGCCGTGTCGTGCGCCGGCAACCACGACAACAATATCTACAACCGCTGGTGGAGCGAAACACACCACGGCGTGAAGGAAAAAGTGAGCGAAGAAGGCGACACCACATTTGTGTATCAGATAGCCACCAACCCCGAGATAGCCCGCAAACTCAAGGGCCACCTGATGCTCGTGCATGGCGACATCGACAACAATGTGCACCCAGCCAACACCACCCGCGTGGTTGACGCACTAATCCGCGCCGGCAAGCGATTTGATATGCTCTATCTGCCTCAGCAGCGCCACGGATTCGGCGATATGAA
>CALZAF010000250.1 GCA_945612775.1 uncultured bacterium
ATAAAATCTACCGCAGCACAGCCTCGGCGAGGCTGATTTATGGTTAGCACCACACAAAGGGAGCGCAGCGACCGGTGTGGTGTCCACAGCCACCAAGCCAATCAGCTTCGGAGATGGATAGTCACAATCTGGCAGACCGTTTGAGATTACGATACAGCTGCAGGAGCTTAGAGAAAGAAGCAAGGTCGAAGCTTGGCCTCGGCCTTCGTTCTTTCAGAACAGTTCAGCACGGATTGACGGCCAATTCTGTGTAAATCGGTGTGATAATCTGTGTAATCAGTGTTTCCGGGACAAAATGACACATCATCTCCACAATCATCACCATGGAAGAAAACAGCCTTAAATGAGCGTAATTCACGCTTCAGCTAAGCATTTTCGAAGCAAATAACAGTTACGGAGCATTAGATATACTGCAGATGCGTATATCAGCCCTAATTAGGCATCAATCAGCTGATAAATAACATATTACAAAAATTTGATTCTCAAACTTGCGATAAAAACGCGCTTTAAGGGCGGATATAAACAAAAGGAGCGTAAAACTCGCAAGTTTTACGCTCCCAAATTATGGATAGATTGAATAAATTGTCTTATTCGTTGACTGATGCAGTCTTTTCAATCATTTCGCTGTCCTCGTCAGAGCTTAGGCGGTCTAATTCATCCTTAGGACCTACTACCAAGCGTTCGTATTCGCGAAGACCAGTACCAGCAGGAATCAAGTGACCAGTAATCACATTTTCCTTCATACCTTCCAAGTAGTCAACCTTACCACGGATAGCGGCTTCGTTGAGCACCTTGGTAGTTTCCTGGAACGATGCTGCCGACATGAAGCTTGAAGTCTGCAATGCAGCGCGTGTGATACCTTGTAGCATCTGCTCAGATGTAGCAGGCACGGCATCGCGCACTTGCACGAGCTTCAGGTCGCGACGCTTCAAAGCTGAATTCTCGTCACGGAGCTTGCGCGCAGTTACTATCTGACCATTTTCGAGGTCTTGTGAATCGCCCTTATCGACAACCACCTTGCGGCCCCATATACGGTCGTTTTCTTCCATAAATTCGCGCTTATCCACAACCTGCTGTTCCAAGAAGCGAGTATCACCTGGATCGAGGATATTTACCTTGCGCATCATCTGGCGTACGATTACCTCGAAGTGCTTATCGTTGATCTTCACACCCTGCATGCGGTAAACGCTCTGCACTTGGTTAACGATATAGTCTTGTACGGCAGTCGGGCCCTTGATGTTAAGGATATCGGTTGGAGTGATAGCACCATCAGAGAGTGCTGTACCGGCACGTACATAGTCGTTTTCCTGAACCAATACCTGCTTCGACAATGGAACGAGGTAGCGACGTACTTCACCAAGCTTCGAAGTGATAACGATTTCACGGTTACCGCGCTTCTGACGGCCATAAGTAACCTCACCATCGATTTCACTCACTACAGCTGGGTTAGATGGGTTGCGTGCTTCGAAGAGCTCGGTTACACGAGGAAGACCACCAGTGATATCGCCCACGCTGCTTGCCGAACGAGGAATCTTAACGAATGTGTCACCGGCAAAGATTTCGTCACCCTGCTTGAACAATAGGTGTGCACCCACTGGCAATGTATATGACTTAATCAATTCGCCATTAGCGCCCAAGATTTGTACTTCAGGAACCTTAGTTCTATCCTTCGATTCGATGATAATCTGTTCGCTGTTGCCTGTAGATTCGTCGGCATCTTCGTGGTAAGTAACGCCTTCGATAAAGTTCACGAAATTGATCTTACCGGTGTATTCAGAGACGATTACTGCGTTGAATGGGTCCCATTCGCAGATCAAATCACCCTTCTGAACTCGCTGACCCGACTTAACGAAGAGCTTAGAACCATAAACGATGTTACCACTTGTAAGCACCATCTTGGTGTTAGGCTCGATGATACGCATTTCAGCCATACGACCGATTACGATATCTTCGTTGTTCTTATCCTTAACTGTGCGGAGTTCATCGATTTCGATGATACCGTCGTAGTTCGATTTCATGTTAGATACAGCTGCCACGTTGCTTGCAACACCACCGACGTGGAATGTACGAAGTGTAAGCTGAGTACCTGGTTCACCGATAGCTTGTGCTGCGATAACGCCCACTGCTTCACCCTTCTGAACCATGCGGTTGGTAGCCAAGTTGCGGCCATAGCACTTAGCGCAAACGCCTCGCTTAGCCTCGCAAGTGAGCACCGAACGAATTTCTACCGATTCGATAGCCGATTCGTTGATGCGCTTAGCTGCTGCATCGTTGATTTCTTCACCGCTTTCCACGATTACTTCACCGGTAAGTGGGTCAACCACATCGTGAACTGATACACGGCCCAAGATACGGTCGCCGAGCGATGCTACCACGTCGTCGTCCTTCTTGATTTCGGTACATACAAGTCCGCGGAGTGTTCCACAGTCTTCTTCGGTGATAATCACGTCGTGAGCCACGTCAACAAGACGACGGGTCAAGTAACCAGCGTCGGCTGTCTTCAAAGCGGTATCGGCAAGACCCTTACGAGCACCGTGAGTAGAGATAAAGTACTCGAGCACGCTCAGACCTTCCTTAAAGTTTGCCAAAATTGGGTTTTCGATTGTTTGACCACCTTCTTGACCGCTCTTCTGTGGCTTAGCCATAAGACCACGCATACCAGAGAGCTGACGAATCTGGTCCTTAGAACCACG
>CALZAF010000251.1 GCA_945612775.1 uncultured bacterium
CAATCGGCTTTTTTGTGATGCGAGCATGTTTAATGCCTATCGGGCTTGGTTTAGTGGGAGGCAAATGTCGGGGGGCAGATGAACTAATGCTGAGGCTTTTGTGGCTACCGATGTCTCAAAAAATGTCATATAAATTCATAAATTATCCTAATATAGATGTAAAGATTTGCTTATATAGCGATTATTGTGTATATTTACAAAAATTGAAAAACATAATAGCATAATAATTACATAACGATGACCATAACTTTAGTAATACTTATCGCTACGATAGCCATGTTTGTGGCAGGCAGAATGAGAGCCGATATAGTGGCGCTCTGCGCTCTTACCCTACTCATCCTCACCGGAGTGCTCACGCCGCAGGAAGCTTTTGCTGGATTTTCTAACCAAGTGGTGATAATGATGGTGGGGCTCTTTGTGGTGGGAGGCGCCATACTTCAGACAGGACTCGCTAAGGCGGCGAGCCACCGCATAATGCACCTCGCAGGCAACAATTCCACCGTTATGTTCCTGCTGGTGGTGATAGTTACCGCGGTGATAGGCGCATTTGTGAGCAACACCGGCACTGTGGCACTGATGATGCCCATAATAGTGGCAATGACCACCGAATCGGGCAGCAATGCTTCGCGACTGCTTATGCCTTTGGCGTTTGCAAGCAGTATGGGCGGCATGCTCACGCTCATCGGTACGCCCCCCAACCTCGTAATCGACGAAGTTCTGCGCGAAAATGGTTATCAAGGCTTGCGATTCTTCTCATTTTTCCCGGTGGGAATCATTTGCCTCGCTGTGGGCATAGCCGTAATGCTGCCATTGAGCCGTATGCTCATCAAGAAGAACAAATCGAGCGACAAAAAGAAAGGCAAAACCCTTAGCGAACTCGCCGAGGAGTATAAGATAGGCAAAAACGTAAAGAGTTATCGCGTAGGCGCCAAGAGCAGGCTTGCCGGCAAAAACTTGGCGCAGCTCAATCTGCGCGCTAAGCATGGCATCAACATCCTCGAGATAAGAAATGCCGCCTCGCTACATAAAGGGTTGATGCGCAACGTAACGCAGTCACTGCCTACGCAAAGCACAGTGATAGCCGAGGGCGATATTCTATATCTGCAAGGCGCACCCGAGAGCCTTAACGCCTTTGCGACAAGCAATCAACTTCAGCCACTGAGCGATAGCAGCATCGATTTCTTCGATATCGGCATTGCCGAGATAGTGGTGATGCCGCAATCGCGCCTCGTGGGGCTACAGTTGCGCCAATCGCTTCTGCGTGAGCAATATGGAATAAATGTGCTGTCGGTGAAGCGCAGCAGCGAATATATCACCAACGACCTGCCCGAGGTAAAACTCAAGGCAGGCGACACTCTGCTCATACAGGGGCGGTGGGACAGCATAGCACGCATCGACACCGAAGAAGACGATTGGGTGCTGCTTGGGCAGCCCAAAGAGATGGCTGAGAAGGTTACGCTCACCTATAAAGCGCCATTGGCATCGATAATAATGCTGCTTATGGTGGCAGTGATGGTGTTCGACTTCATTCCTGTGTCGCCCACCACTGCTGTGGTGGCTGCGGCTCTGCTGATGGTGGTAACCGGATGCTTTCGCAGCGTAGAGGCAGCCTACAAGACCATCAACTGGGAGAGCATCGTGCTGATAGCCGCCATGATGCCTATGGCTACGGCGCTCGAAAAGACCGGCGTTTCGGCATGGGTGAGCCACTCGCTTGTGGCAACTCTTGGCGACATAGGTCCTATGGCGCTGCTGTGCGGCATCTATTTCACCACTTCGCTGCTCACCATGTTTATCAGCAACACCGCCACAGCCGTGCTTATGGCGCCCATTGCCATGAAGTCGGCAATCGAAGTCGGCGTGAGTCCGCTGGCATTCCTCTTTGCCGTGACCCTCGGAGCAAGCATGTGCTTCGCGTCGCCTTTCTCCACTCCACCCAATGCATTGGTGATGCAAGCCGGCAATTATCAGTTCTCCGACTACATCAAGGTGGGCTTGCCGCTGCAGATTATTATGGGCGTGGTGATGACACTTGTGCTGCCGCTGCTATTCCCGTTCTAAAAAGTGCCGCGATGTGAAAATTTTTGCGTGACTTTGGAGGGTAACCATGTTTTTACCCCCCTATTGCCTTTGCGCCTTTGCTTAGAGGCAACGACTCCGAACTAAACGATTTTTTATGATATGAATCTAAGAAAACTACTTATTTCACTGTGCGTATCAACAAGTTAAGCAGCGCAAATCATTTCATCAGTGGGCGTCGAGCCAGTTGGCGGCAATGGCGTGCGAAGCTGTCAGCGGCACTTGGCCTTGGTAGGCGTTCTGCATGTTGCGCACCACGAGTTCGGTGAGCACTTCGGCTTCGCCAGGCACCACATCGAAGTTGAGTTCGTCGTGCACCTGAAGAATCATCTTCGACTTCATACCTTTTTGCTTCATTTCTGCAAAAATGTGCACCATGGCAATCTTTATAATGTCGGCAGCAGAACCTTGTATAGGGGCATTCACGGCGTTTCGTTCCGAGAAGCTACGCACCACGGCATTGCGAGAATTGATGTCGGGGAGCATGCGTCGGCGGCCGAAAATGGTGGTAACATAGCCCTTTTCGCGAGCCTGAGCCACGCTCTTTTCGATATATTCGCGCAC
>CALZAF010000252.1 GCA_945612775.1 uncultured bacterium
ACTACATTGCATTCCGTGACTTGTCATTGTCATACTCGTTCGATAAGAAGATTGCTTCAAAGATATGTGCAAAGAGCTTGAACGTAACAGCAGCAGCTCACAACCTTGGCTACTTGCTCAACTCAATGCCTAACAAGGAAAACCCAGAAGCAGTTGCTGGTACAAACGCAGCTGAGTTCCGTGTTCGTCAGTTCTCAGGCATTACTACAAGCTTCACACTCACTCTTAACGCAACATTCTAATATTGTTTAACGAATTTAATAAAATACGAATATGAAATTCAACAAAATATTATTAGGCGCAGCTATGGCTTCGATGTTGGCGTTGACAACAACGAGCTGTGTTGACGACCTAAAGGAATTGAACCAGAACCCTTCGACTGTGTCAAAGGCAGATCCTAAGGGTTTGATGGCGCAAGCTATTATTAGCTTCCAGCCAAACGACTACTTGTTGTGGTGGTACAATGTTAAGTACCTTACACAGTGGCCACAATTGTGCTGTCCAACCGGTAGCTTCACTGAATCATATACCGAACAGGCAGAATTAGGTGGTCAAGGTGGTCAGTATGTTACTCCACTTCGTTATCGCAACGAAATCAAGGCTGCAATCGACTATAGCGGTGAAGAAAACCTTCGCGGTTATGAAGCTGCTTGTACTGTAATGGCTGTTTACCTTGGTATCTTCGACAGCGATATGTTTGGCGCACTTCCTTACACCGAAGCTTGCCGCTATAAGACCGACGGTATCCTTATTCCTAAGTATGATATGGTACAGGACTTGTATGCAACTTGGTTGTCGGAACTTGATGCAGCAATCGCTATCTTCCAAAACAAGGACCTTGAAAGCAGCCCATCAGAAGACCCTGCATATAATGGTGACTGGAGCAAGTGGGCACGTCTCGCTAACTCTTTGAAGCTTAAGATTGCTGTTCGTCTTCTCGTTCAAGACAAGGCTCAAGCTCTTTCTATCGCTAAGTCTGTGGCTAACTCTCCTGTAGGTTACATCGATGAACTTGACCAAGACTTCCGCTTCGCTAAGGCTACTAAGGTTAACACTGGTGATTTAGACGCTGTATACGGCACTGGTAACGGTCTTACAAACATGGGTCTTAGCGCAGTAGCTGCTAAGTTCATGCTTGGCTCACTCGACCCACGTGTCCGCTTCATCTACACCAAGAACTCTTATAACTCTAAGGTTGTTCAAGGCTTCATCGACGCTAATAAGTGGGATGACCTCCCAACATGCGTTAAGGAAGTGGTAGTTCGCGACGAAAATGGTAACTTCAAGGAATGGGGTGGCCTCGGCGAACCATGGGTACGCTACCAAGGTCTTCCTGTAGTTCTCGACGCTAATGTTAACCCAGATTATGCTGAATACTTCAACTATGGTACTCGCTACAACTTGACAGTTGACGAAGCTACTAAGAGCTACTATCCATTCTCAACAATGTCGGAAGAAATGCGTCGCGGTCGTGTTGACTTCACCGTTCCAACTCTTGGTAAGGAAGTTATTCAAGATACTGACGACAATCCATTGTATGTTATGTACATGACAGCAGCCGAAGTTAACCTTTACCTCGCTGAGTTTAAGGCTCTTGGCGCTGAACTTCCAAAGTCGGCTAACGACTACTACACTCGTGGCGTTCGCTTCTCAGTACAAACTTACGATGCACTTGCAGCAGCTAACAAGATTCCTTACTATGGAACTACTTATGGCTACGATCCAAACGAAAAGCCAATCGACCTACAAGATGGCGAAATCGAAGCTATGTTGGCTACCGACAATGTTAAGCTTACTGGTTCAGCATCTGAACAGCTCGAAAAGATCTACTTGCAAGAACTTATCCACTTCTCTTTGATGGTAGACGACCAATACGTAACTGCACGTCGTTCGGGTTATCCTAAGTTTGGTTCAGAATTGTGGCCAATGATTGAATTCCCAAATGTTAAGACAACAGCTATCCCACGTCGCTTCGAAATCGGTACAATTTCTCCAACCGACGTTATGAAGGAAGTCAAGGCTGAAGCTTACAAGCAGCAAGGTTTCAACACCCTTGGTACAGGTCACTCAGGTGGTGCATACAACAACTCTACCAGCCCTCTTAACACAGAGCGTGTATGGCAAGACCTTGGCGCTCCACAATGGGGTACTCCAGCTAACTAATAGATAATTCTATAAATTAGTGATACGGGCAGGCGGCTATTTTGGTCGTCTGCCTTTTTTTAATTATAATTAATACGCTGCGTGTTGGTAGAATTGGAACAATAATGCTAAATTTGTAACGATGATAACTAATAATAAACGAACTACTATGCGTAAGATTATCTTATTATTAGCCATAATGGTGGGTGCAACCGCCATGGCGCAGCAGTTTAAGCGAGTGTATTTCTTCGATGACTTTAGCGATGCTGTAGTGCTATATAAGGCAGGGCAGAAATATACGCTTAAGATGAATTATGATGCCAACAATCAGGTGATGCTATATATGCAGAATGATGTGATGATGGAGCTGACCAATGCCTATCAGGTGGATACCATCTATATTGCCGATCGCAAGATGGTGTTTCGCGAAGGTCGCTTCTGCGAGGTGGTTCATGTGAATAATGGCAAAGAGGTGCTCATAGGTTGGCAGATAAAGCAG
>CALZAF010000253.1 GCA_945612775.1 uncultured bacterium
CTCTTGCAGCATTGAAAACAGGTCCGAAAAACATGTTGAGAAGTACGTTCACGCCTTGTTTGCTTAGCATGTCGCTTAGGCATCCAAAAAGCATCCATCCTGAAAACAAAAGCATCTTCTTTATGAGTTTGTAATCAATTGTAGCTCTATACTTGCACTCGTTAAAATGTCGGATGCTGTATTGGCAGTTTAGCAAAGTGGTAGAGATGCTTGTAGTCATCATTAATACCCCATAAGTTGTCAGTTTGTTATATGGGATTATTGTCAAAAGATATACGATTAGCAGATTTAGCGTGACTTCGATAATTGAGAAGTATGCAAATATGCCCATCTTTTCGTTTGCAATAATCGATGCTCGATATGGTGTGCCTGTAATTGAGATGAATAGCGATATTACAGAACAATGGAATACCCATGTCGCTGCATTTAATTGTTCTTGAGGTATTACAAGTTTGTTGTATAAAAACCACAAACCAACGCTCTCTAATGCAATAACTGTGACCAGTGCAATTAAAAAATGGCTATTTAGAGCATTGATGAAAACTTTGTTAAGAGCGTCTTCATCTTTTCTGCCCATCTCGAAATTTAAGAACCGTTGGGTACTTGTTGCCATCGAGGAGTTGAAGAAGCTCAACATCGAAACGATGCCGCCAACTACGTTATAGATTCCGAAATCTTCCACGCCAAGGGTTTGGAGCACTACTCTCGATGTGTATAGCGCTACGAGCATCGTAATAATCATACGAAAATACAGCATTATCGTATTCTTTGCGATGCGCTTGTTGTTGGTGGCGGATTGGGGTGGGGGTGTTGTGGTGTGGGGGTTTTTGCTTATTTTTAATGATGAATTGTCTAACATTTTAATTGTAGAATATTATGAAATCGTTAAAAATTAAGCTTGTGGCATCGGGGGCTGGTGGCTCGGTGATGCGGTTGTATTATAGGGTGTCGGTTGGTCGGGATTTCCGCTTGGTTGACACTGGTTATCGTTTGATGGCTGTGGAGTGGGATGCTCGTGGTGAGCGTGTGGTGCTTGCCGGGGCTGCCGATGCTGGCAGGCGGGGCTATCTGCTTGGGGTGGAGCGCGGCTTGGCTGAGGGCTTGGCTCGCTGGCGTGCGGTGGCTGCCGAACTTGAGTCTGCCGGTGCTGTGGCGGATGCCTCCGACGCTGTGCGCGCCTTTGGGGCGGCTGACTCGGCGCTGGGCTTGGTGGCGTATGGCAGCGGCTTGGTGGCGAGGCTGCGTGAGTTGGGCAAGTGGCGCACGTCGGAGTCGTATGCTTCGTCGCTGAGCTGCTTTAGGCGTTGGCGTGGCGGCGATGTGCCGCTTGCGGAGGTCGATGCCGACATGATGGTGGCTTTTGAGGCTCATCTGGCGGCGCGTGGGGTGTGCCCCAACAGCAGTTCGTATTATATGCGCAATCTGCGTGCTATCTACAATCGGGCGGTGGATGGCGGCCTTGTGGCTCAGCGGAGTCCGTTTCGGCACGTATATACTGGCGTGGCGAAGACTGTGAAGCGTGCTGTGCCGATAGGCGTGATTCGCCGGATGCGTGCGCTCGACTTGCGTGGCGATGCGGGCATGGAGCTTGCGCGCGATGTGTTTCTGTTTTCGTTCTACACCCGCGGCATGTCGTTTGTCGATATGGCGTTTCTTCGGGTGGGGAATTTGCAGAATGGGGTGCTGTCGTATAGGCGTCGCAAGACTAATCAGCAGTTGTGGATTAAGTGGGAGCGTCCGATGGCTGACATTGTGAATAAATATCGTGAGCCGGGGCGGGAGTATTTGCTGCCGATATTGAGCGGCGGGGGCAATGAGTGGCGCGACTATAGGAATGCGTCGCACCGGGTGAATAGGTGCCTGCGTCGCATGGGCGAGATGCTTGGGCTTGAGATGCCGCTAACTACCTACGTTGCGCGACATTCGTGGGCGAGCATTGCTCGGAGCAGCAATATTGCTGTTGGCACCATCAGCGAGGCTTTGGGGCACGATTCGGAGGCTACTACTCGCATCTATCTTGCTTCGCTCGATGCTTCGGTAATCGACCGTGCTAATAGCAAGGTGTTGGGCTTGCTATAGTGCTTGAATGGATTTTTGTGGGTAGTGGAGAGGGGGCTTGATTTTGATGTTATGTTGTTAATAGGATCCGTAGTTTTCGATAATTTGCGCTGTTTCTGGCGCTAAATTGAAGAATTTTTGCCGTTTTTCCGTCGCCCGATCGCTTGGGCGATTTTTTCGTCGCAGCTGAGGCTGATTCTGCGCAGCGAGGGGGCTTTTTGATAAAAATATCGCTGAAATTTTGCCGCTGAGGCTGATTCAGCGCCGCCGAGGGGGACTTTTTTGCTGAAATTTTGCCGCTTGGGCGATTATTCGCCGCGAGGAGGGGGAGGGCTTTTTTGCTGAAATTTCGCTGAAAATTCGCCGCCGCTGAGGCTGATTCTGTGCCGCGAGGGGGCTTTTTGATAAAAATTTCGCTGAAATTTTGCCGCTGGGGCTGATTCTGCAGTGCGAGAGGGGCTTTTTGATAAAATTTCGCTAAAATTTGCCGCAGGGGCCGATTCTGCACCGCGAGGGAGGGGCATTTTGCTGAAATTTTGCTGAAAAT
>CALZAF010000254.1 GCA_945612775.1 uncultured bacterium
CGCATCTCATAATCTCACCCAGATTAAACAGATCTATCAGATAGGGTTATCTAACAGATTTTCGCCACCGCAGCGAATCTGTTAGATAAAATAATCCGTTCTATCTGTTAGATCTGCGTGAGATAAAAAATCATCCGCGTGAGATAAAATCATCCGCGTGAGACAAAATCATCCGCTTGAGATAAAAAAATGTGCCCCGGGCATAACTGCTGGGGGCACACAATAAAAGTCAATATAAAAACGCTTTAATCTGAATAGCTTGCACCCATTCCGGGCTTCACTGTTCTATGCATGTTAATGTTTTATGAATATTAATCTCAACATTTGCTGTATTATAAAAAAATTATGAAAAACACATATAACACAGCAAATGCGCCCTACACGGCTTAGATATTCACTCACTTAGCAGCATAGATGCCACTCAGAGGGCTTTTAGACGGCATTGCGGCGGATATTCCGCCTCCGGCGAGGAGTAGCCATCATCCAGCCTTAAAATCGGCTAAAAACAATGAAATGTCTTGCGGCGAAAGCAAAAACGGCATGTCGCCGCAAGACGA
Source organism: uncultured bacterium (assembly GCA_945612775.1). Taxonomy (GTDB): domain Bacteria; phylum Bacteroidota; class Bacteroidia; order Bacteroidales; family Muribaculaceae; genus SFTJ01. The sequence goes on from CALZAF010000254.1 coordinate 558, forward strand.
TTTCTATTCGGGGTTATTTCTTATGTTCCACGAGGTATTGCTCTTCGCGATAGGTTAATCCCATAAACACTATCGAAAGCACGCAAGCACCCATTAGGAGAATGAATGTCCAGTCCCAACCGGCGTTTTTAGCCACAAAACCGATAACGATGTTGGCAAGAACGGCAGTACCGAGCACATAGCCCATAAAGCCAGTCAAACCAGCGGCTGTACCTGCCACATTCTTAGGTGCAAGGTCGAGAGCTTGCACACCTATTAGCATCACAGGACCGTAGATAAGGAATCCGATGGCTATCAAGCATCCTATCACTACGCTGAGGTTGGTGATGTATTGCCAATAGACAAATATCACCGCTATAAGCAGCGCCATAAAGATGATGGTAGGCAATGCACGGCGGCCCTTGAACACGTGGTCGCTGAGCCATCCGCAGAATATGGTGCCTGGTATGGCGGCAATTTCATAAGCGAAATAAGCCCAGCCGGCGCTCTCGATGTCGATGCCCTGCTCGGTGAGGATAGTAGGAGACCAGTCGAGGCAACCGTAGCGCACCATATACACGAAGGCATTGGCAAATGCTATATACCACAAGAATTTGTTGCTGAGCACTACCTTGAATATCTCGCCTGTAGAAAGCGCTTGTTCAGCCTTTTCGCTATAGTTCTTCGAGGCGTGACCGCTCCATTTTTCAATCGAAGGGAGTCCGCACGACTGAGGAGTGTCGCGAATCATGCAGTAGGCTATCACTGCCACGAGTATTGCTGTTGCTGCCGGGAAGGCGTAGGTGCCGATGAGGAAGTAGTAGTCGGAGTTCTGGTAGAACCACGAGCCGAACCATGCAGCGCCGTACACAGCCATAGGGCCTACCAGGGCGCCACCCACATTGTGGGCGCAGTTCCAGAAGCTCATCCATGTGCCGCGTTCTTTGATTGAGAACCAGTGTGTCATCACACGGCCGCACGGAGGCCATCCCATACCGTTGAACCAACCTACCAGGAAGTTGAGCACTGCCATAAGGGCGATTGCTGCCCCTTTGTGCTCAGCCCCGAGGAATTGCACGGGCACTATCATAAATGCCATCGACAATGCGGATGCTATAAGTCCCAAAGGCAAGAAGCGCTGAGCATTAGAGCGGTCGCTGATGCTTGCCATAAGGAATTTTGAGAATCCGTAGGCAATGGCGTTCATCGAGAGCACGATACTGAGCTCGCCTTTTTCGAATCCGAATGGTGCGAGCATTGGTATTGCCATCGAGAAGTTTTTACGAACTATATAGAATCCGGCGTAGCCTATGAAGATGCCAAGGAACACTTGCCAGCGCAAGCGACTATATTTAGCATCGGCTTCTGGCCCTGTCTGCTCTGGCTTAAATGCAGGAGGTGTTAAAAAACTCATATTCTCTCTATTTTTGTTTTTATGGATTCATAACATTAGATATAATTCCTAATATAACTGCAGTTTTTCTGCTCGAAAAAGCCAACGATTAGGTGCCGGACTTGCCGGCAACCTAACCGATAGAGATTTAAATTATGTTATATTAGAATGTGAATTGCACGCGAGCTTGCACGGCGTGGATGTTCTTGTCGTAGCGCAAGAAGTCCTTGTCGAGGCGATGCCAGGTGTAGTTGAGCATCACTTGAGCGTACTTGTTGAACGAGTAGTTGAGACCTACAGTAGTAGAGTAAACGTCGCCACCGCCCACGCTTGTAGCGCCGGTGCCTGGCCAGTCTTCCATGTAGCCGGCTGCATAGTATTGGTTACGGCCTGCCGAGAAGTATTCGCCTTCGGTGAGGTCGTTGAGGCCGGTGTAGTTGAAGCGAGCCACTACTTCGAGAGCCTTGCCATTGAGGCCGTTCATCACGCCTTCGTGACGGTTATAAGTATAGTCGTTGCCGAAAATCTTGTAGCCAAGTTCCACGTAAGCACCGTCGAAGTTGTTGGTCTTCAAGCGATTGGCGTTTTCCCACAATGCGATGTCGCCCCAACCGTCGATGTTGTCTTGCGAAGCGATGAAAATCTTGTAAGAGTCGCG
>CALZAF010000255.1 GCA_945612775.1 uncultured bacterium
TTTCATTGGTTATATAGTTCACTGTCTTAAAAGGCTTACGTTGATCCTTGGCGTAATCAATGGTGTACTTAGTACTCCTCGATGTGCCATCCTAAAATTATAATTTGGTGCTAAATTACTAAAAATTCTGCTTAATCCGTGGGGAATAGTATTCTTTAACTATAAAACAATGAAAAAGATAAATTATTATTTTAATTCTCAGATGGTTTTGTTTACAGTTTTTTCTCTTTTGGGAAGGTATTATTCACGGGCGGAGTATTTGGCAGAGAAATGAAAAAAGGCCACCAAGTTGGTGACCTTTTAGGGATGATAGCTTAATGGGCTATGTTATTTCACAAATTTGGTAGTGGCTGCGCCAGTGGCGGTGCGAGCGTTCACTACGTAAATACCTGCTGAGAGGTGACCTATGTTGAGTGATGTGCCAGTGCCTGAAGCCACTGTACGGCCGCTCATGTCGGTTACGGTTATGGTGGCGTTGTCGTTAACCTTTACATAATCGTTTGCCACAGCTAACTTCAAATCGTTGTTTACAAGCGATTCGTCGATGCCAGAAGTTCCAACTAATGAGCAACCCACGAATTGCAAGTTATCCAAAACGAGAACGTCGCCTGGCTTAGAAGTCATGCGGAATTCCACTTGCACTTCTTGGCCTTTGAACTTGCTGAGGTTTACACCGCGATATTGGCGATCTGTGCCTTCAAGGGTGATTTCAGCGAGTTTGCTGTAGTCAGGACCCCAAACTGGGTCGATGTAGCGCACGCGCACTTGATATGATTCGTAGTAGTATGGGTTGATAGAACCTGCATTCCACACGAAGTAAGCGGCGTCAGAATTTACTGTTACTTTCGGTAAGATGCAAGAGCGATTAATTTCATCTACACCATCTACCCAAGAAGATCCGCCAAACATTTTGGTGCCGAAGTATGGGTGCTCGCCGATGTTAATGATGCCCCAACCGTTTTCGCCAAATTCTTCAACAGCCGAAGCATTGAGAGTGCCCTCGTCGTTAACCTCGTAGGTGAAGTCTTCAGGCACTAAGCCATCTTCGAAGTCGTAGATAATGTCGGGGGTGCCAACGAAGATAAACGAATGGCTGATTGCGTTGTTGTCTGGGTTGATGTCGCCGTCGCAAGTTACTGCCACTTCCACGGTGTGCTCACCTGGTTCAAGTCCATTAAGAGCGCCGCTGAAATTGAGAGTTTTTTCTTCTTGGGCAGCGAATTCCACAGCCTGAGTGTTAATAGCATTGCCGTCCAACTTGAGGCTAACGGTTACGCTTTGTGCAGTGATACCGAGGTTTTTAGCCGCGAAAGTGATGTCTTGCGGTGCTTTTACAGGGAGGTAATCGGTAGGGTTGATAACCGAAATAGCAGCCACGTCAACGTCGGTAGCTTCGATGCGTTCCAAGCTCAGGTCGTCGATGGTAATCCAGTTTTCATCCTTGTCGGAGAACGCATAGAAACCGATGTAGATGGTTTGCGGTTCATCGAAGTGAAGGATATTGATAGATTCCTGATAAGCGCCCTTGGCAAATGGAGCATATTCCACAATTTTGTTGGTCATGGCTTCGGGGTTTCCTGCGTTGCCATAGTGAACTGAGAACTTTTCTGGGTGGTTGTCGTCGCCCGAGTACCAGAATTTGAGCGCATAGTAGCCGGCTTCTACCTGGATAGGCTCAAGGATAAACCAGTCGTTGGCATTGTTGGTCTTGTCGTAGTTGTAACCCAAGTATCCAAGGCCGGTGCGCGCCATCGAGAACCAAGCCGAACCTACGCCGATAGCCCAGTCGCCGGTGTCTTCATTGAGGTTGAACGATTTACATTCGTCGAGGTATTCACCCGGCTCAAATCCGGTGAAATATGGCACGGTGGCAGGTGCTTTGTGGCGCACTTGCACGGTGCGTGAATTGTTGCCCGGGTTGATATCGCCGGGATAATTCACAGTCACGGTAACATCGTAGAGTTCGCGTGGCTTGGAAAGGTCGGCTTTCGCATTGAAAGTGAAGTCGAGAGTATTGTCGGGCAACAGTCCATAAATGATATGCTCGGTGGCAATGGTTTCGCCATTCACGATGAGCGTGGCATCAAATTCCTCGGCTGCTGTTAAACCTTCATTTTTAATGCCTACGCGCACAGATTCCTGACCCAGGTTCTCGCCACTTGTGGGGGTGAGAATATCGGTTACTGTGAGGTCGCACAAATCGTCGGTTGCTTCCACCGAGAACGATTTCAGATAGAGGCGCCAACGGTCGGGCTCTGAAGTGGCGCGAATAGCCACACGAAAAGATTGTGGGGCAGATTCAATAATGCCCACAAAAGAGTGATCGGAATCATCGAGATCGTTGTGCGTGTTAACAACTTCGGTGAATTTCGACACATCGGTTTCATTTCCATAGCAAATGCGCACTTCGGCAGCTTCCTTGTAGTAGCTACCCTTCAGCGTGTAGCGAATCACTAATTTCTCTCCCTGAGGAGCTGTAATCTCCGGTGAAATCAACCAGTCGTCGGCTTTGTTGGTGCCGTGATACGAGTAATACACACGAGAACCTTCGTCGTTATCGAGCGAGAAGGCCCACGTTTTCTCATCA
>CALZAF010000256.1 GCA_945612775.1 uncultured bacterium
TGCCTATGAATTAGAAAGATTTTAGGCGAAAGTTGCCTATGAATTAGAAAGAATTTGGGCGAAAGTTGCGGTAAATATTAGACACAGCGTGGCTTTCGGCAGCAGCAACCATTACGTTCTCGAGGTTTGGCAATAGTAGTTTCACATTAACACAGATTCGCGAAGGTCCGGACTTGCTGCAGCTTATCTGCTGTCGCTCGACTATTCGGTTACGTCGACAGCAGCTCCGGCTTGCCAGCAATGCGACGTTCGCCAAAATTAATAATGGTGGACACCGGACTTACTAATTCTATGGCGGGAATACAACTTGATAAAATCATAGTGAAACATGGCAAAATGGTGGTAACCCACACGGTTGTGAAATGCGAATGTGGTTCAGTTAGTTGTTAATCTTTGGTAAGCCAATCGAGGACATATAATTGTTGGATGCCGTTGTGGTAAATAACCGGGTCGTTGTCGAGCGTGAGCAGATATTTTGGGAAATTGTCGGAGATGGAAAGTAATGGGGCTAATTCACGCTGCATAGTTGCCGAATCTCTTACGCTGAGCGATACTTGATAGTATGCTTTGTGGTCGCCGTTGATGACGACAAAATCGATTTCGGCGTTTGCAGCTTTTCCTACAAATATTTCTCCGCCACGGCGTGCCAATTCCAGAAATACAATATTTTCCAGAATATGCCCCAAGTCACTACCTTTCGAACCATTAATAACTTGCCGCAATCCCACATCGGCTAAGTATAGTTTTAGCCCAGTTTTGAGTAATTCCTTGCCTTTGATGTCGAATCTCTGCACGGGATAGAAAATGAAACTGTCAATTAAGGCAGCTACATAATTTTCCACCGTGTGAGATGTGGTTTTACGACCTAAAGATGTAAGGGTGTCGCTGATGCGTTTTATGACGGAAATATTTCCGATGTTATCGGCAAGGAACCGAACTATACTTTGCAGCATCATAGTGTCGGTGATCTTTTTTCGAGCTACTACATCATTCAAGACAATGGTGTTGTAAAGTCCGAGTAGATATTCTTTCACCATTTCGGGATTTTTGTCTATCTGTGAGATGTAAGGGAAAGACCCAAGTTCGATATATTTTCGATAGGCATTCTCAAGACTTGTATTCTCAGATTGAGCAAGTAAGAATTCTTTGAACGAGAACGGAAAGAGTTTGATTTCTATATATCTACCGGTGAGCAAGGTGGCTATTTCACCCGATAGTAAGTAGGCATTTGAGCCGGTGACATAAATATCTACATTGTCGAGCAAAAACAGACTATCAATCACCTTCTGGAAATTGTTCACCATCTGAATTTCATCGAAAAATAGATAGTTCATCTTGTCGTGGCACAGGTTGGCTTTTATATGCGCATAGAGCACCTTGTAATCGAGAAAGGGCTCGTTGTCTAGACTTTCAAAGTTGATGTCCTGCACTTGGGCAGGCAACACGCCTTCGTGTAGTAATTTTTCTCGATACATTTTTAGAAGTGAAGACTTGCCGCAGCGGCGTATGCCTGTAACAACCTTAATTACCTGCTTGTCTTTCCATTTGCAGAGTTGCGATATGTATGCTTTGCGTTCTATCATATTTGCCTAAAAATTAATTGCATTGCAAATATAATAAACTTCTTTTAAAAATTTGCAATGGATTGCAAAAATTTGGTGATTTGCAGTAAGATTTGTAATGGATTGCAAATTTGGGTGGTTTGCTTGTGAATTTGCCTTGGGGTACAGATTTTTGAATCGGTTTGATGAGGGACGGATATAAAAAATCAGGCACCAGGGCTGAGATTGCTTTTGGTGCCTGATTTTCTTTATGGGTTTGCCCGGAGAGGGCGGTTATTTTGCCTTTTTGAGCATATATTCTACGAATGGTGTAAGGTTTTTGTTGGCGAGGCGGGCGTTGTAGTCTTGTTTGCCTATTCCTTCAGCCATACCTTCGAGGGCAACGACGTTGAATTCGGCTCCGTAGGTGAGCGACCTGGCTTCGGCGGCAGCTTGTGCGTAGGCTTGAGCCTTGGCATTGCCGGCTGGCATAGCGGCTACGTCGATGAGAGCGTTAAGCACCGATGCAGTTTGGCGGAGTTTGAGCAGCCATGGGCGGATATCGGTGTGGAAAAGCACCTTGCTGGTGTCGGCCTCGATGCTGAGAGTGTTAACCTTGTTGCAATCGTCGATAATTGCTTTGAGTTCAGCCTTTAGAGCAGAGGCGTTGCCGGTGCTCTTGTAGCCTTCGATGAGTTTGCCCATGCTTTCGGGGTCGTTGATGCGCAGATAAGGCAAGATGTGAGCCAAAGGCTTAGCATATTGCTCGCCAACGGTGGCAACGAGTGCTGCGTTCCAGCTTTCCTTGTTGTTGAAAGAGGCGTTGTTCCAAGCGTAGTCGGCGGCGCTGAATAGAGGTATTTTAGCTATTGCGCCCTGCTGCATAGGGTTGCAGAGCAGCGAAGCGCAACCTTCGAGTTTTTCGGGCAGGCGAGCCTCGTTGTCGATGGCAGGCATGTCGATGAAGTTAGAGTACATATCCACAGGGAAAGTGTAGGCGTCGGCATTGTCGTTGCAAGGGTAGTTCCACCACCAAGCCA
>CALZAF010000257.1 GCA_945612775.1 uncultured bacterium
AAACCCACGGAAAGCGTTCCCCGTTAAAAATGTATCCGCACAGAATGCGAATTTTGCAACCTCGGCGGAGGGCGGGCGTATCACCATACACCCCTACAGTGCCCACAAAGACCTCTCGCAAAAATCGTAGGATTTTCCGGCGAAAATCCGCGCGTCTGCGAAAGGATACACTAAAAAAGAGGCGCTGCAATTAAGCAACGCCTCCTTAATATTATGGGTTAATCTAAATCGAGTTCAGATTATGGCAATGTGATTCTTGCAGTGTATTGAGTAGCATAATTGAAACCACCACCCAAAGCAGGCACATAGTAGTAAGGAGCTAAAAGAACAGTCTTTTCATCAGCCCAACCACTAATATTGGTCAAGCCCAAAGCGGTAGCTGGATAAGCATAAATCTTAGCAGACGGGTCACCTTGATATAGCAAGCCAATATAATATGGGTTGAAACTAACCAAGCCGTCGCCTATGTTCCAGAATTCAATATATGGACAAGCAGCGGTGTCAAGCCAATCGCCATTATCGCCATCATCATTTTTGATAGATTCAGCGTATGGGTCGATTACACGCCAACGGTCGAAGCCTTCAGCTTTCTGGATTTCAACATTGTAGGTTACATCACCAATTGTGAAGTAGTCGGTGAAGGTACCCATACCAAGAGATACCCAGTCGTACTCTTTGCAGATAGCGAACGAAGTGGCTTGAACACCACCCGCACTCAGGTCGGCATCGTCGATTTTCACAGTCACGTTAGCGTTAACACCAACAGCAAGTGGAGAAACATTGATAGCAACATAACCTCTCGAAGCGCCTTCTTCAAACTGATAGTCGCTGATAGTGCAACCTTCCAATTCAACATTCTGACCATTTTGTTTTACAGTAACGCTAAATGAAGGCTTGCCCTGAGGAGTGGCATTTACGTTGCCACGGAAAACCTCAAGATTGTACACAGGATTACCTGCAGGCACTGCTACATCTTCCAATGCACTCGAGTTGAAAGAGAGTTCTGCATTATTTGGCTGATAGATAGCGCCTTCTTGGTCCTGGTTACAAGCGGTAAGGCAACCCATGCAGAGCACTACCAAAGCCAATGTTAATTTATTAATGTATTTCATAACACTTTAGTTCTAATAAATGATTACTTATAATCTCCGGTTGGATTCTGGTCGGTTGCAGGATCCATGTTCACATTACCGTCGAATTCTGCTTGAGGAATAGTCAATACCCACATGTAGCATTCTGGGTCGTCGGTAGGACGGTTAGCCAGAAGTGCCGAAGAAGGCCAACCCATAGCAGCAGTACGGCGGAAACCTTGGCGCAGACGACGGATGTCGTAGATACGGCCAGCTTCGCCCCAAAGCTCAATGCGGCGTTGAGTGATGATTTCTTCGAGCAGCGAACCGGTTTCGTCGGTGGTGAGAGCGCCGAGTTCAGTGCCGGTCTTATCGCAAGTGTAGTTCGGGTCGCGCTTAGCCATGAGAGTGCCGAGGTCAATAATAGCTTCGGCTTCTTCGCCCAGACGACATTCAGCTTCAGCAGCAATCAGATACATTTCTTCTACACGCATCCAGATGTAGTCGCCAAGCCAAGTTTGCAAGTCGCTGAACTTGAATTTCTCCTGTTGATAACCGTTGCTCTTGTTAGCAGCGTCTTTTGGATTCCACCAAGCACGACGTTCGTCGGTAAGGCTCATCTTGCCATACAATTCCTTGTTGATTTGCTTGCGAGCCGAGTTACCATAAGCGCCAGCTTCCCAGTCGAAGTGAGTGAAGTGACCGGCATACATACCCGATTGGTCAGCGATGATTTCAGCGCCCCACATAACATTCTTCGAAGCAGAGTTGTTAACGCCTGCAAAATCAGCAACCTTCAAGATTTGGCAACCACTCTTAGCGATAGCTTCCTTGGCAGCAGTCTTTGCAGCGCTCCAATCTTCCATAACCAAGGCGATGCGAGCCTTCAAACCACAAGCAACAGCATAGCTGATGTGGCTGATGTGCTTGCGCGAAGTGCCGTTGAGCAATTCCACAGCCTTGTTAATGTCAGAAGTGATTTGTTCGTAAACTTCCTTAACGCTTGCACGAGGATTACCCTGAGTGCCGGCAACAGTAGGCTCGGTGTAGATAGGGCAACATGGGTCGCTTTCGTGGCCCTTGTAGGTGCGAGCAAACGATTGAGCAAGCATGAAGTAAGAATAAGCGCGGATAGCGTAAGCCTGACCAATCACATAGTTGCGGTCGAGGGCTTCGCCTTCCATGGTTTCTTCAGCAGCCAAGATATAGTTGGCATTCGAAATCCAAGTATAGTAAGCATTCCAGAGGTCATAAGAACGCCAAGCGCCGCTGGTGTAACGAGCCTTTACGTTGTAAAGGCAGTCATACCAGAACCAACCGCTACCCATATCGTTCATAATCAAATCTTCACCCATCACTTCAGCCATGAGAGTGTAAGCCGAGATGCCGTAGCATTGGTGAGTGTTAGCGGTGGTTGACCATCCGGCGGTATACATCGAGCGATAGATACCGTTCAATGGCACCAGGGCAGCATTGGCATTGCCCATCAAGCCCTCGCCAGA
>CALZAF010000258.1 GCA_945612775.1 uncultured bacterium
GCTCCCTCTGTGTGGTGCTAACCATAAATCAACGTCTCCGACGTTGTGCTGCGGTTATCGATTCTGTTAGATAGTCTTATCTGATAAGTCTGTTAGATCTGCGTGAGATTATTATTGTCTAATCTGCGTGAGATTATTGACCGCTGCAGTATCAATAATCTGTTACACACTATTATGGGGCACATCGGCAATGTCAGCGATGTGCCCCATGATTATTTTGGTAAGGTTATGCCACCAAGAGCTGGAATTGCATCCGCCCTGCTGGCATAATGCTTGCTATTATAGCACCTTGCGGTAGAGAGCCACGATGTCGTCGCGGGTAACCAAGCGAGGGTTGCCTGGAGTGCAAACGTCGGCGATAGCTTGGTCGGCAAGAGCATCGATATCTTCTTCCTTGATGCCGATTTCGCTCAAGTGCTGAGGAATGCCCACTTCGATAGCGAGAGCGCGAACAGCGTCGCATGCTGCTTGTGCTGCTTCTGCCTTGGTCATACCGTCCTTATATGCGTCCATAGCCTTTGCTATTTCCACATACTTATCGATGCATACTGGCTTGTTAAATTCCATAACTGTAGGCAATAGTAGCGCATTTGCCACACCGTGAGGAATGTCGAATAGCGAACCCATAGGGTGAGCCATGCCGTGAACCACGCCAAGGCCTACATTCGAGAATGCCATACCTGCCACATATTGTGCCACTGCCATACCGTTGCGGCCAACTGGGTTGGTCGGGTCATATACTGCGGTGCGCAAGTGCTTATTTATCATGCGGATAGCTTCGATTTCAAACATATCGCTGAGTTCCCATGCAGCCTTGGTGATATAGCCTTCGATGGCGTGAGTGAGTGCGTCCATACCGGTGGCAGCTGTTGTGCCCTTTGGCAAGGTGTACATCAGTTCGGCATCGATAATCGAGCAGCATGGTATGTCGTTAGGATCCACACAAACCATCTTTTTCTGCTTTTCTTCGTCGATAATCACATAGTTGATAGTGGTTTCGGCTGCTGTACCTGCTGTGGTAGGCAATGCGATGATAGGCACTGTTTTTTTCTTGGTAGGAGCACATCCTTCAAGGCTTACTACATCGGCAAACTCTGGGTTGTTGGTCACGATACCGATACCTTTTGCGGTGTCCATCGACGAACCGCCTCCAATGGCTACGATAAAGTCGGCACCTGCTGCTGCAAATGCTTCAACACCCATCTTCACGTTGGTAACTGTAGGGTTTGGTTTCACTTCGCTATACAATTCGTATGCTATGCCGGCTTCTTCGAGAACGTCGGTCACCATCTTGGCTACGCCGAACTTCACAAGACCTTTATCGGTTACTACAAGGGCCTTCTTGAAGCCGAGGCGAGCTACTACACCTGGCAACTCCTTGCGAGCGCCCGGTCCGAAGTACGACACTTCGTTAAGAATAAATCTGTTTACCATGAATACTTGGTTTTAAGGGTTTTATGATTCTGTTAGTTGTTCTTTTTCAGGTATCAACGCCGCCATAATGCGACTTATGCACAAAGATAATGCATTTATTCGAAATTGTCAACTTGTAATAGACTTCAGTTAATTATTTGCTTTGCGAAAGAAAAAATTGAAATTTTCGTTTATTATGAAAACCCATACAACTCAATTTTTTCAGGAGACAGACTAATTAGATAGTTTATTAGCTCTAACATTACATTTGTTTCTTTGCCAAACTATGGATAAAGCACATTGCTAACAATGATAATATTATCAATAATTTCCTCATATCTCTTTTGCGCTATTATGAATATTATCAGATTCATTATCTTTCGTGCAAATTGAAAATTTCAAATTTTCGACTTGGAGAATAATACATTTCTCTCCCTTTGTTATATATCAGTAATTTGCATACAATTCTTTTAAACTGCCAATATTCTATCTCAAATTCTCCCTGACTCTCCAAACGGTATATACAGTTCAATGCGTCTAAACGAGATTTATCGGAACGAGAAATATTGAACACATCAAGTCGCTTTTTATCGCAAATAAGAATATATATGTCGGGATTGCTACATCCTCGATGCATCACGGAATATATTCCTCTGTCCATATTAATATCTGAGAATTCGATATAGCTATTTTCCGACAGCATATCTTCAATTATATAATCATTTAGCGCCGATTCATCATCAACTATACTAAACGGAATTATTGCATTTTTGCTCTCATAATATCGGACCAAATTATTAAACGTTAATGCGAGTTCTTTACTTGTAATTGTCGCAGTCTTATTGCTTGTGGGAATAGAATCGTTGGAATTATTTGCCATGGCAACTATTGTCACCAAGAAAAAAATACACAAAGAAAACAATCTTGCCATATCAAAATAAATTTAAGGTATTTTAAATCTCCTGAGAAGCAATAAGTTGCGCGAATTTTGTCACATCACCGAATTCACTTATCGTAGCGTTGCAAAAAAAACAAAACACCAGCAACTAATAATGCAAAGATATCAATTAAATCAGACAAAATCACTCTCTTTCGGCGGAATTTTCTCAACCATGTAACAATATCGTTTGCA
>CALZAF010000259.1 GCA_945612775.1 uncultured bacterium
AACACGGATTTCCACGAGAATTTTGGATTTTAACACGGATTTCCACATGAATTTTGGATTTTAACACGGATTTCCACGATATTTTTGGATTTTAACACAGATTTCTTGGACAAGGAGATTAGCGGGTGTGTTTGGGGGCTGTTGAATTTCTCGGATTGGTGCTTGGGGCTGAAATGAAGAAGGATTGGTTTGTAGAATGGTGGAGTTATGAATAAATCCGGTAAAAATTTGTGGTGGTTGTGAATGAAAATTTGTGATAAGGAGGAATTGTAGTTAAATTTGCGATAATAATTGCAAATTAAAGAATAAGATGTCGAAGAAGTCAGCTATAGCTCGATTGTTGTCGGATTTTATCAAGGCTGATAACATCATCGAGAAGGATGAAATAGAATTATTGTCGGAATTGTCGGAACAGTTTCACATCAGCGAGGAAGATAAGCGAGATGCTGAGAAGATACAGTTTGCGGATGCAGTTGATGAACTGGCATCGTTGCCGATGCATCAGCGCAAAGAGGTGCTTCAGAGTCTGGCGAGGATGACAGTGGCTGATGGTAAGTGCGTGCCGATGGAGGCAATGCTTATGTTGGCAGTGAAATATAGCTTGACAAATGATAAGAGTCTGCGCAACCGCGTAAAGTTGCTTCGAGGCGATTCTCTCGAGGTGGGTAATAGCAGTTTTAAGATAATTTACGTGGAAAGCGAGTATGATGACCGCCTGAACACCGAAATAAGTGAGAATCTGCGCAGCATCAACAGCGAACTGAATATGATAGGAGTGGATTTTATCTACATTCCGCAGGTGGCAAACGACTTTGCCCAGATGAGCAGTGACTATCTGCACAATGTGATATCGTATCTTGCGCCGAGTCTAAAGGCGGAGAAGCGAGATGCTATCTGCCACTCGCTTTGCACCATCACTACTCGCCGCTTCTGTTGCGACCTATTATCGCGAAAACTGGGCATAATGGAATTGCAGCGCACCAAACCGGCTTTGCTCATAAGCATAGGAGATTCGAGCATGCCGGTGGTTCTCGACGATGGTTCGGTGGGCCATAGAGTGTTCACACAATATATGCACATCGAGCTCGACGGCGATGTTATGAAGGATATAAGAATGTTTGTTGACGACTTTAAGGCATACGTGGAGAATCTCACTACCACAGTAACGGCACCGAAAGCCGACCGCATAATGTATCAAGGATTTCATCGTTTGCTGCTCGACCTGCACATATATACTGGCAAAAAGCAGGATTGCACGCTGCTGATAGATGCCAAAACATACGAGGTGCGCTTCCGTGAGATAGACGAAGAGCTTGTGTTGACCCGCAAAGTGAAGTCGGTGTATCTGACAATATTGCAGCAGACCCTATGTGGTAAGGGAAAGTCACTGCGCAGCAATATGGAATCGCTGAAGGCATTTCGCAGGATATATTACGAGATGGGTGCAGATAATGTGGACGAAAGCACCTACGAGGGCGACCTTACAGTGTCGTTGGCAAGGATTAAGAAGGAATTGACCGAGAATCATCCGATGGTGCAGAATATAGACCGCTATTTGCCGATAAGAGGTAGGAGCAGTAGTGTGACGGTGAATATAGAACCCGACATGGTGTGGGTGAGGACAGGCGGGGCAGATGTCAGGTTGGTAGATTCACATTGGCGTGGCTTCGGCAAGTGATTTCTCGTTTTGCGGTTGAAAGTCGGCGTCCGAGAGGCTGATATTTCTGTCTGTAATCTGATGGCTTTAGTGGTAAAGTATGCTTAATCTGTGACAGATATAGCCTGCTTTGGAATATTTGTATTTCTTTTTGCAAAGTTTAATATAAAATTTGGCACGGTGTTTGCAAATGTGATATATAGAGAGAAATATGCCTTTTTTTAATCTTAAACACCAGAATCCCCGAGCGAAATGAAGATAATAGTAAGCAATATGGTTCCGAAAGGTTATTGCATCAATCTGCTGAACACTTTGTGGACTCGCGATAAGAGCTGGATTGATGCCACGGTGGTCAATCACGAGCGAATTCACACGGCACAGCAGAAGGAATTGCTGTTTCTGCCGTTCTATTTGGTGTATGTGCTCGAGTGGCTGGTAAGGATAGCCATAACGCGCGATTGGCAGAAGGCATATCGGAGCATCTCGTTTGAGCGCGAAGCCTATGCGAATGCAAAGAATCATGATTATCTCGCCACGCGACGCATGTATGCGCAATGGCGAGGCAGGGAAAAGAGTATGGATAAAAACGCGATAGGGTTAGGAAAAGAATAGTGTGAGCAAGCGCTTTGTAATGTTTCAATGAAAAATCGCGGCAGAACGAGAAGTTTGGCTGTAACATTGCAGAACACTAACCAGAGTGGGAAAAAGAGGTTAAATTTGTAACATAATTAATAACGATTAGACAATATGCATAAGATACTATGATATAGGATTAGATTGATAGATAGTTAATAGTATGAAATGAATAGTGGTATTGGATTGAGTAGTATGAAATAATGTGGATAATACAGGGGTTAACTATGAAGGTTAACATTGGATTAGAG
>CALZAF010000260.1 GCA_945612775.1 uncultured bacterium
TCACGTTTTTTGAAAAATTTCAACTCCTAATCGGCACATTATGCTTATCTTTGTGCCTAAATTACAAAATAATAATTCTATCAATGGAAAAGAAGCAAACTCAAATAGATTTTACCGACAACGAGACCGATAAATTGCAAACCGGCGGCTTGAAGGAACGCCTAAGCCGCGTTAAGACCACTCGCTGGGTGCGTTTCGCCATCGTGTCGCTCGTGTTTTTTGCATGGGTGGCTTGGTTGGGCAGCTGGTGGGTGCTCGTGTTCTGGTTTTTGCTCGCCGACATCTATCTCACACAGTTTATCCCTTGGACTTGGTGGCGTCACACCAAAAACAAGGTGGTAAAGGAGGTGATGACTTGGGTTGATGCCATAGTTTATGCCTTGATTTTGGTGTATTTCCTGTTTGCCTTCGTGGGACAGAACTACCAGATTCCATCGTCGTCGCTCGAGAAAACTCTGCTCGTGGGCGACTATCTGTGGGTCAACAAGATGGTGTATGGCCCTCGCGTGCCTACCACTCCGCTCCACTTCCCGCTGGCGCAAAACACTCTGCCTATTCTCAACTGCAAGAGCTATTTCGACAAACCGCAATGGGACTATCATCGCCTCAAAGGATTGCGCAGCATAGAGCGCAACGATATTGTGGTGTTTAACTTCCCTGCCGGCGACACTGTAGCGCTGAAGATGCAAAACCCCGACTACTACACTCTTATCCACCTATATGGCCGCGAAGAGATTCACCGCAATAAGGCTCAATATGGCGAGGTGATATATCGCCCTGTGGATCGCCGCGAAAACTATGTGAAACGCTGCATAGGTCTTCCGGGCGACCGCTTGAAGATAGCGAGCAATGTGGTGTATATCAACGGCAAACCTATCGAAAACCCTCACGATGTGCAGTTCAACTACTTCCTGCAGACCGATGGCCGCGCCATTACCGACGACGTTTGGGACGACCTTGGCGTGAGCGTTGCCGACCGCAGCGAACTGCAAGTGTCGGTTCAAGATGCTGCCGGAGTGGCTTCGGTGGGCTTGAATGTGGGCGCCGACGGCTCGATTGCTCCTATCTATCACGCTCCTCTCACCGAGGATATGAAGCAGAAGATAGCCAGCACCTATCCTTGGATAGCACGAGTGGTGAAAGAGCCTACCAACGAGATGTTTAACCCTTATCCAATAGAACACGACTACGGATGGACTCGCGCCGACTATGGCGAAGTGTGGATTCCTAAAAAGGGCGAGAAGATTAGCCTGAATGTGAGCAATCTGCCGATATATGCCCGATGCATCAAGAACTACGAAGGCAACGACCTCGAAGTGAAGGATGGCACCATCTACATCAACGGCGCTCCTGCATCGTCATATACCTTCAAGATGGACTATTATTGGATGATGGGCGACAACCGCGACAATTCGCTCGACTCGCGCTACTGGGGATTCGTTCCTGAGGACCACATTGTGGGAACTCCGCTCGTGGTGCTTATCTCTATCGACCCCGATAAGGGATTCCGTTGGAACCGCATCTTCAAGGATGCCAACCCCGACAAATAACATCACTATCTTATAGCGATGGCGGCTTTCGACCCTAAATATCGATGTGCTGTGGCGCAAAGTGCCTATCTGGGCAGCGTGCGCTACTATGCTGCTATGATGCAGGCGCAGAGCGTGGCTATCGACGGCTCGATGACTGGCATCCCGGCTCTATGGGCGCATAACCATTGCCGCCTGAGCGGTGCCAACGGTATTCAGCAGCTGGTGATTCCCGTGGATAGAGCCAACTACAATAGCCGCACGCCTATGCGCGACATCGTGGTGTCGAACCACGGCGATTGGCGTCATCTGCATTGGGGCGCTATGTTCTCGGCTTACGGCAAAAGCCCATTTTTCGAGTATGTTGCCGACGACCTCGAACGAATCATCAAGGGCGACCAAAAATACCTGCTCGATCTCAACAACGAGCTGCATCAGATGGTGATCGACTTTCTCGACCTGCCCATCGCCGTTGCCCCAGAGGATTGCGTAGCCGATGCCGACCTCGATTTGCGCCGCGCTGTGGGCGAACGCCGCCCCGACCGCCTCGACCTTGCCGACACCGAATACTATCAACTCTGGGCAAGCCGACACGGATTTATGCCCAACCTGAGCATTCTCGACCTCCTTTGCAACACTGGCCGCGAGGCGGTGTTTACTCTCCTCGATATGGCTAAGCACACTTAGCGCTCATAGCCACCTACATTAATTATCTAAAACAACAAGTTTGACTTAAACAAAACAGATATGCTAAAGTTTTTACAACTTGCAAGCCGATGCTTATCTACCTACGCATCGTGGTTTGTGATAGGAGTGGCATTGTGGTCGCTATTTATGCCATCCACATTCGCATGGGTGCAGCAAGAGGGTCGCGCCAGCATCATCTTGGGCATCATTATGCTCACCATGGGATGCACACTCACCCTTCAGGACTTTAAGGCGCTTGTCAAGCGCCCTATCGATATCTGCATAGGCGCTGTGGCGCAATACACCATCATGCC
>CALZAF010000261.1 GCA_945612775.1 uncultured bacterium
TAGCGTAACCCACGGTTTCTTTGTACAAGCAAAATGCTTCTGAAAGAAGCGAAAGCACTTGATTATCAGACGTTTTTCGCATCCTTCAGATGCTTGCCAGTGTGTGGTATAGAGGTCCAGGGGTTACGCTTCGCTCACCCCTGGCTATAAGCCTCAGCTTCGCCTCGGCCTTCGTTCTTTCAGAACGCGCTGCGGTCGCAACACCCGTTCTATCTGTTAGATCTGTGTGAGATTTTAAAAAATTCATCTGCGTGAGATTATAAGAAATAATCTGCGTGCGATTTTGCACCATAATGGGTGATTTTTGCGGCTGGGGTGTGAGGTTTTTTCGGGTTGTTGCGCGCCGATGCAGCCATCATTTTTGCTCGGGGATATGTAGTTATATTATGTTAAAACGCCGATGTGCACTTCAACTTTTGGGCGTTTGCGGTGTCAAACTCACAGAAGCGCTTTCAGAGATTATTAATATTGAATCAGCAATTAACCGAAAAAAGAATTTTATTTAAGTTATGAAAAAGTTAGTAATATTTGCCGTAATGATGGCAGTAGCCATTGGAGCGGTGGCACAGACGGAGAATAAGGGAAAGGCAAAGTGCAACGTAACACCGGAAGAAAGAATTGAGCGACAGGTGAAGCGTATGCAGGGCCAACTGATGCTTGGCGACGATGCTGCGAGCAAGTTTGCTAAGCTCTATAAGCAATATCTTAGCGACCTCAACAGTGAGGCTGATAAGGTGAAGGAGGCAAGAACCGAGATGAACAAGAAGCGTGCCGATGGTAGCATAACCGAGAAGGATATTAAGAACTATCAAGCCAAGCAATTGGAATATGAGAAGAAAAAGACCGACCTCCGCGGAAAGTATTACGACAAGTTTGGCAAGATACTCAATGCGCACCAGTTGCAGAAGGTGATGTTCGACAAGCAAGGCGGTGACAGGGGCATCAAGCGCATGGGCCGACGCATGGGCAAGGCAAATGGCAAATGTGACGCCAAATGCGACAGTCAGCAGGTGAGAAAGGTGCGCACCGACCGTTTCGGTATGCCGCGTGTGCAGCACACTGGCAAAAAGGCTGCACTCTCTTCGCGAGCTAAGATGGTCGGCGAAAATCCAGATAAAGCAGTACAACAAAGTGTTCGTTCCGACGAACGATAAGCAAACACGCTTTTTATAATCATTATTGTTTTGCCAGAGGGGCGAGTGAACTTAGCACTCGTCCCAATTTTTTGGGGGGGTATTCCCAAAATGCTTAAGCACAAATCTCCACTGCGCATCGATTATTACGGATTGTCACAAACCACAGTCCTTATAAAAAGAAAATCGAGCCGGGCGGCATATATTGCAGCTCGGCTCGATGCTATGCTGGAGATAGCGATGCTTTAGTCGCTAAATTCTTCAGAATAAACGGATATTACTTCGAATCGAAGTTTCTTCTTATGCCCCAAGTCCCATAGCCCAAGCGCCAAAGGTTTCTTTCGGATTGTAGGAGTTATCGATAAGGAATGTCAAAATAGCCGCATCACTTTCCTTTCCGTTCTCAATCAGAAAGTCGCGCCAAAATTTTAAGTTGAGGTCAGGGCACACAAGCCGATATAATGAAAAATTACGGATTGGCCATTCGAAGTTGGCTATATAGTAATTGCCCAATTTCTGTGAATACAATTCAGGTATTATCTCATCCTTGCCAAATAATTTTTTGCACACATATAGTGCACCCTCTTCATCAGCTGCAAAGTTGGAAAAAATCATCCTGAACTTACCATTAATATCCCCGAGCCCGCCATTAGCAACTAACCTGTAGTATGGTATGATGGTTCCGTCATTTTGATACCAAAATCCGAGTCGAGTCCCTCCATTATTTTCTCTAAGGATTTCTGAGATTGACGGCAATACCTCTTTTAGGAGATCCTTACGAGAATATTCTTTGCCATTATAATACACAGTCTCTTGGTTGTTGCCGAAAATTTCAAAATAATTTTCCGACAAATCTAGTTCTATGGTTTTGAATGGTCTCACCAGATTTGTGGTTTCATTAATTTTATAATAATTGTAGTCGAGCACAATATTTAATTTTCCTGAAGTGCAAGAGCCTGAAGCTGTACCCTTAAAGCCAGGATATCCTTCATACTCTTCGCTGCATCTAAAATCTCCTGTGAAAGAAATCTTATCTTGCTCCTCCTTTACAGAGACTATAAGTACCACGTCATGGTCGTATGGGGGAAATGAGCTAATGGTCAGTTTTGCTTTGTCGGACTGATTAGAGTCGAATTTCTGGAGAGTTACATCGCCCGGCGCTGTAAATGTATTGCCGTTTTCTGTAATAGTTACTGTTTCAGCTGCATATTTGCCATATAATAGTACCGGCGGTTCCTGTTTTTCATCACCACAAGAGGCAACGATTAAACCCACCAATGCTGTCAATAATAATGCTATTCTTTTCATAATTCTATGTTTATTTGTTTGTACAAGGTTTGAAAATTTTTGTAATGCAAATTTAGTGATATTTTAAA